>PCTC01000080.1:4298-4626 GCA_002786595.1 Candidatus Roizmanbacteria bacterium CG22_combo_CG10-13_8_21_14_all_34_12
ACTTCCGTCATCTTCCACGAATCGCCGAAGCGCTCAGTGCTTTTCAAGGTATGATGATTCTTGTTTCCCACGTCCCCGACTTCATTTCCAAAGTTAGGATTGATGAAGTTTTGGATTTGGAGAAGTAAATAAAAATGTTACCATTTAAATATGAATATTCCCGAAATCTTTAAATACAACAGCATAATATCGACACCGTTATTTACAATCATTGCTTTAGTTTTAATCAAAAGGACTATTGGCTTTTCTTTTTCAAAAAGCACCGTTTCCAAATCAATTTTTCATTTAAAGGGATGGACCAATAGGGTTATTTTTAGACTTAACTTTA
>PCTC01000058.1:0-147 GCA_002786595.1 Candidatus Roizmanbacteria bacterium CG22_combo_CG10-13_8_21_14_all_34_12
TTTCCTTATCAACTCCCGGGGTTAAAAAATGATCAACTCCTTCGGCTTTAAGATCATCAATAATTACTTTAATTCTTTTTACCCTGTCCAACCCTACCTTTTCATTTTCAGCCATTCCCTGAACTAACCAATCTGGCGGAAAAGGTG
>PCTC01000058.1:171-4673 GCA_002786595.1 Candidatus Roizmanbacteria bacterium CG22_combo_CG10-13_8_21_14_all_34_12
TAAGTTCTCTTTTTACACGACTAGATAATTGTTCCTAGTCTAAATTATAAATCACAATAATATTGTACACCCTAAGGGTGTTTTGTATCTATCGATTAAATTATACTTTTCCAACAGTCCAATCTCTTACTTTTGTAGGTTATAAGCGGTGGACATTGTTCTTAATTGTTTTAATAATTAATTTATGTTTTCAATTGACAATAAATGGGCAACGATTTTGTCAGATTTTTGTCTCGATATCTCCAAAGCTTATTTTATCGCAGCTTTCGTTTCGCCCGCAATTAATATTGTATCGTCAGCCCAAATATTTTTTGTATTGATTAGAGGAATAATAAATGTTATTATCTTTTTGTGGTTTTCCCGCTATTTATTACAAATTAAAAAATAAATATGAGATCGTGGATAGACGCTTTTAATTCATTTACAACGTTTGGAATATTGGCAGCGATTGCCTTTGGTATTTTACTTTTATTAGCAAGAAAAGAAAAACAGTCTAAATCGTAGATAAAAAAATTATTTTATCATTTGCAAGTTGACTCTGCCCATGTTGTCGATCTGATAAACTCTGACTTTGATGCGCTGGCCAAGCTTGACAACATCCTCTGGGCGTTTAACAAAACCAGTTCCCATTTTAGAAACATGAACTAAGCCTTCTTTTCCTGGGACCATCTCTACAAATGCTCCAAAAGGAAGCATTCGTTTAACTTCACCTTCAAATTCTTCACCAACCTGAATTTCCCTGGTTATATTACCAATATGCGCAACTGCTTCGTCAACCTTTGCTCTATCTAAACCGGAAACGGTAACTTTCCCGTCATCGTCAACATTGATCTCTGTTTGAGTGCGTGCGATTAATGCTCTGATATTTTTTCCACCTGGCCCTATAATCTCTCCAATTTTATCAGGGGGAGGGGTCAAAACAACAACCTTAGGTGCATAACGGGAAACTTCTTTTCGAGGGCGATCAATAACTTCGTTCATTGCCGCTAAGATTTCCATTCTTGCTTCTTTTCCCTGGGCAAAAATATCCTTAATCATTTTTGAGGTCAAACCTTTATTTTTGACATCAAGTTGTATTGCGGTTACGCCGTCGACAGTTCCAGCAATTTTAAAATCCATCTCTCCGGCAAAATCTTCGAGTCCCACAATATCCGTCAAAACTACATACTCACCATCTGACTTGGTCACAATTCCCATAGCTACTCCGGCAACGGCTTGCTTTAACGGAACACCTGCATCCATGAGGGACAAGGATGATCCGCAGACACTTCCCATTGAAGAAGATCCGTTTTCAGAAAGAACTTCAGAAACAACTCGAATTGCATATGGAAAATCTTCATTTGAAGGTAAGACTGGCTCAATTGCTTTTTCGGCCAAAGCTCCATGGCCAATTGCTCGACGTGACGGCCCAATCATTCTACCTGTCTGACCATAGGAATAAGGCCCATCTGAATAATGATGGATATATCTTTTCGATTCCATTCCTTCTGGTCCTTCAATTAATTGTTCAAGTGTTGTTGAACCAAGAGTGGCGATTGAAAGGACTTGAGTTTGCCCTCTTTGAAACAAAGCTGAACCATGAGTACGTGGAAGAAGTGACACTTCAACATTCAAATCTCTAACTTGATTAAATTTTCTTCCATCAGGTCTAATTTTTTTATCCAACATATCTGATTTGATGTTGGCATAGTTATATTTCGTAATTGCGGTAAGGATTTGTT
Organism: Candidatus Roizmanbacteria bacterium CG22_combo_CG10-13_8_21_14_all_34_12; assembly: GCA_002786595.1. Lineage (GTDB taxonomy): Bacteria > Patescibacteriota > Microgenomatia > UBA1406 > GWC2-37-13 > GWC2-37-13. The sequence continues at coordinate 1,893 of PCTC01000058.1, forward strand.
TGGTATCAAATTTATTTTCTAATTCTTCAAAAATTGTGTCGACTATTTCCTTAATCATTTTGCTGTCACTACCTGCGGTTGAAGCCGACTGTTTTACTGCTTCAGTTACTTGTTTTGCATATTTGGATTTAACTAATCCAGTAATTTCTGAATAATCAGCCTCTTCAGGGGCGACATCTTTTTTCTTGCCAATTTCCTTTGTGATACCTTCAATAAACTCAATTATTTTTTTATTTTCAATCTTGGCCATCTCAATACCTTCTTGAATAATTTCGTCGGGAATCATGTTTGCTTTTGTCTCTATCATTAAAACTTTTGTCTTTGAAGAAGAAACAACCAAATCAAGATCAGAAAATTCTTGTTCATTTTCAGTTGGATATAAAATAAAGGCGCTTTCTTTTTTTTCTGCCGAACTGACATAACCGACTCGAACTGTTGAAATTGGACCAGCCCAAGGAATTGAGGAAACTGATAAAGCTGTTGATACAGCAATAGCTGAAAGAACTTCGGGATCGTTGACACCGTCGACGGATAAGAGAGTGATTACAACTTGAACTTGTTTTTTGTAGGTTTTTGGAAACAGTGGTCTAATTGATCGGTCAATAATACGTCCATTTAATACAGCTTCGTCAGATGGTCGACCTTCGCGTTTTACCCATCGAGAGCCTTTAATCAATCCTCCGGCATATAGTTTTTCCGCATACTCAACAGACAAAGGAAAGTAATCAAGATTGGGATTTTCCGGTCCAATTGCGACCGTAACCAGAACAGCCGTATCACCAAGGGTTGCGTAAACTGAAGTATCAACTGCTTGAGCTAACTTTCCAAACTGAAGAGTTAATTTCTGACCATCTAGTTCTATCGACTTTTCTATAATTTTCATAAGAAGAATTTTTGTGGTATTTTAATTATTTCTTAAGCCCTATTTCTTTAATTAATTTTTTATACCTTTTTTCGTCTAATTTTTGCAAATAGTTTAAGATCCTTCTTCTTTTGGCTATCACTTTAAGTAGTCCACGTCGGGAATGATTATCTTTTTTATTAATCTCTAAATGTTCAGCTAATTTATCAATCTTAAGACTAAGAAGAGCTACCTGAACTTCTGGAGAACCAGTATCGCCTTTTTTTTGCCCAAACTTATCAATTATCTTCTGCTTATCATTTTCAAGATTTGACTTTGGAGTTTCAATGACTTCTTTAGCTTTTGGGGTTTTTGTCTTTACTGATTTAATTGGCTTAATTGTTTTTGCTGGTTTAACCGACTTGACTGATTTAACTATTTTCTTTGCTTTTTCTTTTGCCATAGATACCTATTATAATTGAAGACGATGATACATGCAACTGGGAAATTTTGGAAAAAGTCTGTATTTTTGATTTTTATTTTGGCTGTCATTGCTATTTTTGCTTTTATAGTCCCGCCAACAAACTTGGGTTTTATATTAATAATGAATATATTAGTAGGGATTTTTTTCTATTTTTTATTCAAAATATTTTTGGTAAAACAACTGGCTCTCATAATTACTTTACCAATATTTTTGATAATAACATTGCTTTCTCTCAAGCTTTTTGATTTATTAAACGTTATTTTAGTTATTAGTCTATCAATTGCCGTTGGACTTTTGATAAAATAAAAATAATTTTCTCTTGACAAAAATACAATAATAAACTAGGATTATCTCCAAATGACTAAAAAATATTATTCCAAATTTAGCCCGGTTATGATGATGCCTCTCTTTCTGGGAGGTAATGTGTAGCAGTTAAAAATCATTTACACGCCTCCCGAAGGGGAGGTTTTTTTTATGAGCGAAATTATAAAAAAACCACAACTATCTATTCAGGTAATAAATAACCTGACCAAAGCTGAACCTATAAGAATTGAGCAATCAGGCTATACATTTCCTTTTTGTTACGGCTCTGGATTTATAAAAGCCGTTATCCAACAATGTATAGATAATAGAACTTTATATTCCTCACATTCATTTATCACAAATGCATTGCTCTACCTTAACGCTTATTCCGAAAGACTGAATCAATTTAATCAAGCTAGCGGTAGTAATGTGTTTAGCGATCAGGGCCCCTTTCCGAAAAAAGACAAGCATCGGGTATTTTTCCATGGTCGAAGCAATGGTATTCCAACACCTTTTGGTATTAGAGCATTTCAATTGGCAAGAAAATTATATCCGGAATCGGAAATATTGTTTGGAGTAGATCACGATAAAAGTTCAACAGAAAAAAACCAACAACCATTTATGAATTCTCAATTCAGGGCCAGCTGTTATTTAGCACCAAAAATTGTTGACAATGTCATTTATCTGCATCCTCCTTCGGACAAAATAAAGAAAAAAATCTATTGGAATAGAATTTATTCTCCTAACGAGTCATTGCAACCCGATGTTATCATCATACCCGATGATGAGCTTAATGGCACAAAAAAAGAAGATTCAACTGAACAAATTCGAGTCTTAAGTTTTCCAGATATTTTTAGCAAAGACGAATATGGTCTTTTTTCAAAAATCCATCAAACAAATTTAAAGGCAGGAGACATTCCCGATGATGATTTATACTTAACCTGGGAAAAAATCGCTAATGAATTAAAAGTACAATAAGTTATAATTTTCTTATGCCAAAAAAATTTTATATCACTGCTGCAATTCCTTATGTTAATGCCCCTCCTCATATTGGACACGCTCTTGAATTTATTCAAGTAGATGCAGTCGCCCGATTTCACAAACTTCTTGGTGATAAAGTAACCGCTTTAACAGGTGGCGATGAAAATGCTTT
>PCTC01000011.1 GCA_002786595.1 Candidatus Roizmanbacteria bacterium CG22_combo_CG10-13_8_21_14_all_34_12
ATATCCCCTCCAATAGTTAAAATACATGCCGGACACATAAGTCTTATGATAAAATTTATTAATATAAATTGCAATCTCTAGAACAAAATGAAACCATGTTTATTATTTCTTTCTTGCAAGAATACTGAAGAAGCAGATAAAATTTCTTATAAATTATTAAGTGAGAAACTAATTGTTTGTGCAAAAAAAATACCTATTAATTCTTCTTATTTATGGAAAAATAAAATAGAATCCACTCAAGAAGCTTTACTAATTATGGACTCAATCGAAGAAAATTTTGAAAAGATAGATGAAGAAGTTAAAAAACTTCACAGTTATAAAACTTATAATTTGGCAATGGCAAAAATAAATAAAATTAATGATGAAGCTTTAAAATGGCTACAGCATAATTTGTTACACCCTAATGTTACGGTGTAACATGAGTGTCATCATGACACAAAAATCCTTCCGATTAAACATGCTAAAATGATATAATTTCTTGGGATTAGTCGGGGTGGCGAAATGGTATACGCGCAAGCTTGAGGGGCTTGTGGTCGCAAGACTGTGCAGGTTCAAGTCCTGTCCCCGACACTTTAGCGCCTCTTAATTGTGTAAACGTAAGGATAATACAAGAACAAAGCTGGTGGGTCATCCTGAATAATTTTTTGAAATTCCTGGTAAATTTTGTTTCTTTCTTCAATGTTGATAGTTGATCGGCCTTCCTCCAACAATTTGTCAATTTTAACATTATCATAATTGCTTATATTCCCTTCCTGCTGAGTCGAGTGCCAAAAATAATATTGATCTGGATCTTGAGGAATTTTCCAAAAAACCAATAAAAGATCAAACTTATCCGGACGATCATAGGTAATCATATTAATATCTACGTTTAGGCCGGTTTTTTTAATTTCGCCGGCAATATTATCTGCTCCATCATAATAATCGTAAGACGTTAATAAATTTAATCTAGCCGATCCAGTTGACGTAATCTCATTCTTAATAATTTTTGTTGCCGTATCTATATCATAAATATTTGTTTTTAGGAGAGGATTATAAGCCCAAGATATCGGGGGAATTGGTCCTCGGGCAATTTCGCCAAAATCGGCTAATTTTTGGTAATCAATCATCATGGAAAAAGCATCCTTAATATCCTTATTGGTAAAATTCTTTTCTTTATTATTAAAAAATAAAGTTAATAAACGAGTATAGTCAACGGATTTGATTATTTGGCTGTTTTTCCAATTCGTAAAAGTATCCGCAACTGATTTTTTTGTTAAGGTCATTTTGTTAATTTCTCCTTTTTTGTATGCCGTAACCAAATCTGATTCATTATTGTAAAATTTATATTTGATTGTAATTAAATCCTTTGTGTTCGGAGCAAGAGTTAACTCTACCAAAGAACCGTTAAGAATTTTGTATTTGCCTAATCTATAAAAACCGGCAATCCCGATTAAAGGCGGACGAATTAAGGGCCTGCTTAAATAGGTCGGGAAAATACCTAAAGGCTTATTCAAATAAAAATCTAAGACATTTTTATCAACTACTTTCATTTTCACATCACTAAATTGATAGTTAATATCTGATGCTGTAAATTTTTTATCATCATTCCAAAGGAGATTATTTTTTAAATAAAATCGGTATTGTTTTCCTTCATCTTTGACTTCCCAGGAATTTGCCAAAACAGGAATGATCTCCCCTTTTTCATTAATAGTTACCAAACCATTGGAAACTTTTGTCATTATCTCATCAGGTAGATTGGTAAAATCGTAGTTGCCGACTAATCCAATGATCTCCTGCTTATTAAAGATTGATTTTAAATATGGAGAAACTGACAAAAAGCCGATTAAACTGATAAAACCGATAAAAAAACTCATCAAAATCAGTCGCGAGTATTTTTTAACAAACTCTAAAAATAACCAATAATAATAACGAAAAGCTTTTTTGTTCATTTAACAAAAAGATTTATCAAAGAAACCACTAAAAAAATAACAATAAAAATTGTCGTCAACCAAAGGATTATTTTTTCCATGCCCCGTCTTGTCTGGAACATTTCTCCTCCACCGCCCCAGGCACTACCTAATCCCGCCCCTCTTCCCTGAATTAAAATAAATACTACGATTAAGACGCTGAAGATGATATTGAGAATTAAAAGAAAATTCTTCATATTATTTTTTCTAATAAATTGATAATAGTGGAAATTGAAAAAGATGAAATAAAGATATTTAATGTCCGTGATATCTTCATTTCATTGACTACGAGACTAAAAAATTTTAGTCCTGAAAAAGTCCATTCTTTGACGGTGATTAGATTAAACCTATCAAACAAAAAAAATAAAACTACCGAATAAAATATCACCGAAACTAAACCTAAAGAAATAATATTTAACGGCAACAAAATTAATTTACTGATCGGCAAAACTAAATAATAAACTGCCGCAATCAATAAGGCAGTTTTTAGATAGATCATTGGATCTTGTTTTATCACAAAACCTTTATTCCAAAGTGCCGTAAGAAATATTGCTACTCCGGAAAAAATTATCATCCTCAGTATTTTTTTCATATATCCCCATCATTATAGCAAAAAGTCTTTACTTCTCAAAAACAGATGGTACTTGCGGGCAAAGCGATGCGACTCGTCACGAAGCAGCCTGATAATGTTCAAAACTTTGCTATCATTTTTAAAAAATAAATTTGGGTAGCCCTCGATTCCCACAATTACCCTATCAGGGTTCTTAGCTATTCCAATAAGCGGAATAATAATCTTATTATCATAAAATATTTTTAAAATTGCTTTAATTTGTGGCCGACCACCGTCAATAATTATCAAATCAGGGACAGGCCAATTTTGTTTTAATCTTCTAATTACAACCTCCTTTAATCGATCAAAGTCCGATTTTAAACCGGTCTGTTTAATTTTGAACCGACGGTATTCTTTCTTATCTATTTGATTATTTTTCATGACTACCATTGAACCAACTGCCTGTTTTAATCCTAAATTACTAATATCATATGTTTCTATACGGTTTATTTTATTTAATTGAGGAAAGTATTTTTTTAATATAACCGACATCTCTTCTAAATTTTTCTCATTATTGTTTATAAAAAACTCCATATCATCCCTTAGATTTAATAATTGGTCAAATCGAAAAATTTTATTTCGAATAATAATTGCTTGTTCATATTGATTATTTTTTATCAAAACATTTAATTGTTTATTAAGATTTTTAATAATCTCTTTTACATTACCATTCAAGATCGAAACAACCTGATTAATATTTTTTTTATATTGATGTTTTAGGGCGAGTCGCACCTCGCCCTTACATCTATCAATCTTATTCGGACAAGGATGACACAAGCCAATTTTTGAATAAAAACAGGCTTTTTTACTGATTTTTTTTTGGGTACAAAATGGGATGATCCGTCTAATATCGTTAATAATTTTTTCTATCATTCTCACTGATGAAAAAGGACCAAAATATAGACTTTTTTTATCAAATTCTTTGCGTGTTATTATTATTTTAGGAAACTCATCTTTGATCGTTATTTTTATATAAAGAGGGCTTTTATCATCCTTCCAAATTAAATTATATTTCGGTTGAAGTTCTCGTATTAATTTTGCCTCTATTATTAAGGCTTTAAATTCCGACTCAGTTACTATTGTCTCAATTTTATTTGAATTATCTATGATTAATCTTTCCTTATTGTCCAATTTGGCATTTTCTAAATGGGACAATAGTCTTGCTTTAATATTGACTGACTTGCCAATATAATTAATGATTTCATTTTTTTTAAATAGATAGAGACCAATCGTGTTAGGCAGATTATCTATTTGATTCCTAGTGATCATGATGTCTTATTTTTGTAAATACCCGATAAACTAAAAATAGAATAGATAGGCCCAGAAGGAAAAAAAATATATTTATTATCAAAGTATAAATAAAGGGAATAACAGTTATTTTTTGCCTCAAAAGTTCTTTTTGCAAAACATTGATAATTAATTCTCCTTGAATTTTCTTATTCTTATCTTTTGCTAAATAGTCAAAGGTGATTGTCTTTTTCTCAAAAGGAACTAAAACAGGAATAACAAATTTTTCTTTTTCAATAACGATATTATTTGCTTTTAAAATGACCGGAATTTGCCAAAGATAGCTGTTACCGTTATTTTTTATAACAAATTTTCCCTGATAAGATTTTTTGTCAGAGATCGTGGTTGGAAAATCTATTCCCTCAATAACAATTTCTTTTTTTTCTACAGGTTGATTAACAACCGGTTTTATTAAAACATCGCGTGAATTTTCTATTTTATACATCCCTGCAGGCATAGGATATTCCGGATTTTTTCCATGGATAACAAAAGCAATGTGGTTTAGATCAAAGGAAGTTAAATAATCAATCCCCGAAGTATTTTCCCAGGTTGGATCAACTGCTATCCAACTCTCGGTTTTTATATCATAATATTCCGGCCAAGCATGCAAAATATCAGAAGATAACGATATTGGTTGTAATTTGGGGTCCAAAGAAAAAC
>PCTC01000013.1 GCA_002786595.1 Candidatus Roizmanbacteria bacterium CG22_combo_CG10-13_8_21_14_all_34_12
ACCGGTAGCACAGGGGATAGTTGCGTAACCATAAAGAAGCCTTGTACTTTTTCTCTCGATCAACAACATGCCATCTCCTACAGTTGCACGGTCACTTGGGACAATCAGGCCTGCGTCGCCCAAGGTCGTCAGCCAAGCGCAACTCAAACGTTGACGATAAATGCCACCGCCACAGGAGGTTATAGTAGTGGTCAACTCACAAATGCTAGCTGTACACCCATCAACTCTCCTCCTAACGATAAAAAAATTACGATCGTAGCTGGGGTTAATTCAACCGCTGATATTACTTTTCCATTTACGGGATCCAACTGGATAAAACTTAAAAATAGCTCATTTAATGGTGTATCAATTACCGGTGTCACCGTACCGGCTTTTGTAACCGGTTACGACGCAGATGATGATGTCTCAAAATATTTTATCATCGGAAATGCTGGAGCTGTTTTAAAAACCGCTGTCAGCCCAAACACGGCATACTCCACTCCAAACTGGTATGATTCTTCCTTCACTACATCTTTCTCTATGTATCCATCAACTTTCTTAAACTATGTCAAATAAAGGAAGCAACATACGGTAATTACCAATCCCGATTTAAGTACAATTACTAGCCCGGGCATCTATATTTATAATGGAGCTTTAACATTAACCAGTAGTAATATTACGACCTCAAATGTTGTCTTAATCGCTACCGGAGATATCTCAATCAGTGGATCTGAATTTAATATCAATGCTGACTGCGTTAATACTACCCTTTCAAAAAACATCGCTATTTTATCAACCGGAAAGATCTCTTTTTCCAATACCACCAAATGTGCCGCTGGAATTTTTATTGCCAAAACAGTTGATACCGGTTCAAACGGTAATCAAGGTCTAAAGATCAAAGGCAATTTGATTGTCCAGACAACATTAACTAACGACCGCGCTTGGTCTGATACTTCGCGACCAGGGCTTTTCGTCGTCTTCGACCCAGTCCAGTATATTAATCTGCTACCATATTTAAGTACAGCTTATTATGATTGGAGACAAATACAGTAAAACAGTTTAATTCTTCCTGTTATACTTTTTTCTATGGGTGAGATTTCGTTATCTTTAATACTAAATTTCTTTATATATTTATCAATCCCTTTCGCCTTAGCCATTATTGCAAAAAAAGCTAAACTGTCTCCTTTAATCGGTTATATAGCCGGTGGTTTAGTAATCGGAAATCTGTTTCCAGCAATGGTAACGAGCGAAGCTATAGTAAGTTTTGCTTATTTTGGAATAGTTTTTTTACTTTTTACTTTAGGGTTGGAAACAAATTTTAATAGGATTTTTATTCTGAAAAAATTTATCATTATAGGGGGGTTACTACAGCTTTTTTTATCAATGTTTCTTGTCTTTTTATTTAGTTTATTATTTAAATTTTCTCTGCTTGAATCTTTTTTAATTGGAATAGCTTTATCATCTTCATCGACTACAATTGTTGCAAAAATAATTCAGGATAGGGGAGAAGAGTCTTCATTTATTGGGGAGATTACCATGGGGATTCTAATTTTTCAAGACATTGCTTTTATTCCATACCTAATAATATTTACCTCAATAACCAGTAAAGATATTTCAGCCTGGACGATTATAAAAGATACGATATTGGGGCTAATTAAAGCAACCGCCATTATCACTGTATTGTTTTATTTTGGACAAAAAATTATACCTAAAATTTTTAATAAAATCGCTAGGATTTCAAGAGAATTATTTGATCTGTTTATTGTTGTCTTTATTTTTTTTGTCGTTGGATTGTCAATAGTTTTAAAAATCCCGACTTTAATTGGGGCGATGCTGGCAGGGGTATTATTAGCGCAGACAATAGAGCATTATCATATCTTTTCAGAAATTAGGCCACTTCGTAATCTTCTTGGAGTAATTTTTTTTGTCTATATTGGCAGTCATATTGAACTACGCTTGGTAATTCCCTATTTACCATCAATATTGTTGTTTACAGTTGGAGTAATAATTATCAAGGCTTTAATAATTTTAATAATTTTTTTGTCTTTAAAGTTTCATTCAAAAACAAGTTTTAATCTATCGATGTATCTATTTCAGATAGATGAAGACGCTTTTATTTTAATGTCATCGGCATATCTAACTAAGGTAATCACACTTGAAAAATATTTGTTTGTAATTACTTCAGTACTGATCACTTTTATTCTTACGCCAATATTTATTAATAATAAGGAGAAGTTTTATAGATCGATAAGAGAATTTATAAAAAAATATATACTTTTTTTGGAAAAATTTATTGTCTATAGAATTGATAGTAATCAATCTCCAATTGATACTTTAGAGATAAAAAATCATGTTGTGATATGTGGTTATGGCAGAATAGGAAGTTATATTGGACGCTCATTGATGTTGGCAAACATACCATATGTGGCCATAGACTATAATCTTTATCAAGTGGAAAAAGCAAAAAAACGGGGTGCCAATATTATTTACGGAGATCCAGCCGATATTGATATTCTTGATTATGCTCAAGTTGATGTAGCAACAATAATAATCTTAGCTGTTCCAGAAAGATCGGTACAAGAGGCTATTGTCCTTAATGCAAAAAAACTTAATAGAGATATCTATATTATAAGTCGAGTTCACAGACAGGCCGATCAAATACGGATGAAAGATATGGGTGCAAATTTGGTTATTCAGCCAGAATTTGAAGCATCTCTTTCAATTATAAAAAGAATTTATCATTGGCATAAATTAGATAAAGAAGATATCGTTAACAAAATTAGAAGATTGAAAATTGAACACGGCATCTCTTAAGTCAAAATTCAAATGTCAAAAACTAAAAGTCCCACCTTCGCTAAAGCTTCGGCGGGCAAGCAAAATTCAAAAGTAATCATCCTAATTTTCTTATCGATTTGTTTATTTTATTATTTGTTTAAATCAATTACTTCTTCTGTATTTTTAAAAGGAAGAGATAAAATTAACGTAGTTTTCTACGGTGCAAACACCCGTTTTTACTCATTAGATCGAAAAAATATCAACTACCTGCTATCTTTCTCTAATTTGGTTAAAGTAATAGTTCCGGGTGGTTATGGTAAATATAAAGTTGGGGCAATAGGCAAATTGGCTAGTTTAGAGAAAAAACCGGACATTATAAGAAAAACTTTTTCAGCAATGACTTCGACTTTGGTTGACTTGTATTTTTACCAGAAAAAAACCAATATTTATTATGATAATTCCAATTTAAAACAAATACCCACCTTTATGGAAATTCTTTTAACAAATTCTAACGCTAACCTGGTTGATAAACTTTTTCTATTCTATTTTTTTTCAAGTAACAATAAAGAAAACTTCCAAACAATCGATCTGGATCCTTTTGAATCAGGCGGTAATAACAGCATTTTTGATCATAATTCTTTTTATAAAAAGTTTCAAGGCAGTTTTTTTCAAAAAACCTATAGAAGTGATGATATCAACGTTCAAATTGTATATACAAAGAGTTATAAAACTGCTCAAATTATTGGTCAGATGATCGAGGGAGAGGGGATTCGCGTGGTGGATTTGTCAAATGATGATAAAGTTATTTCTAGTTGTTTATTAATAACTGGTAAAAATACTAGCACAACAGAAACCTATCAACGTTTAGCAGATTTTTTTAAGTGTAAAACCCAAATAGGGGAGACAACCGTATCTGATATAATTTTGGAATTAGGGGACTTGGAGAAGGAATGGTCGGTTAACTAAATATGTTATTAACATTTATCATAATATTAGTTTTGTCTTTTGCAATTGCTCTTCGTTCAATGAAGGATTTTAATGTGCCTGCGGAAATAAGCCGTCTTGTGCAAGGAAAAAAAGTCAGAGGAAAAATAGTTTTTTTTAAAAATAAAGTAGTTCATTACAGAGCAAGACAGAGTTAAATTTTGTATTAGTTTAGAGTAAATACGCTCCAATATGATAGTAAATTGGAGCTTGACAAAATACAAATTAATAGTAAAATGTATCTTATGATCGTAATCTTTAAAAGATTTATAGAAAAAGATATCGATAAATATATAACTAGTGAAGATCAAAAAATATTATTTATCTGGGGGCCAAGGCGTTCTGGCAAAACTACAATTCTTGAAAATATAGCAGGAAGACTTAACTTAAACGTATTTAATTTTGATTCAGAATCTGATAGAGAAAAGTTTAAACCGCGAGATGAGGTCCTTTCCAAGCTTATTCAGGACAAAAAAATTATTTTAATTGATGAAGTACAAAACTATCCTGAGTCGACCGTGTCATTAAAAATTTTGCACGATAAGTACAAAATAAAAATAATTGCTACAG
>PCTC01000030.1 GCA_002786595.1 Candidatus Roizmanbacteria bacterium CG22_combo_CG10-13_8_21_14_all_34_12
TGCCAACAGAAGAGCCTACCGCAATTCCAACATTAGAACCAACTTCAGTTCCAACCGTTACCCCGGAACCAATACCACCACAAGCTCCTTCACAGTGGACTTTTGAAAAAGTAGAACTTAATAAAGAATATATTGCTCCTCAAAATAGTGAGGTAAAATTAACATTTACAAAACTCCCCGACCCCGTAGGTAACATAAAAATTGAGGAAATTACACTCACAGAAGATCAAATTAAACAGACAGGTTCATTGTCTAATAAAGCCTACGACATAACGTCAGATATGAAAGATGGCGACTTTAGTTATAATCTTTCGCTCCCTATCCCAGAATCCTCAAAAGATAAATCGGTTGAAGTAAAATTTGCAGAAGAACTATCAAACATCGGTTCTGCGGAAAAAGTTGACAACACTCTTACCAAAACCGATACCTCAGTCTCTGTAGTAAGCCTTGACCATATGACGATTTTTGTGGTAACTCTTAGTCCCGGCACAGACTGCACTGGAGGTGTGTATGCATCGGGAGTATGCTATTCCACTATTCAGGAGGCAATTGATAATTCATCTACGGTAGACGGAGATACTATTAACGTCGCGGCGGGAACTTATGTTGAAAATGTGAATGTTACAAAAGATTTAACTTTGCAGGGAGTCTCCGGTACAAATCTTCAGGGGCAGATCACAATTAGTCATGATGGTGTGACCGTTGACGGTTTTAACATCACAAACCAAAACGTTGGATATGGAATCATTTCGACAGATGTTAGTAGCATCCAGATTACAAATAATACGATTCATGATATTGGTACAAACTTAAGTTCCGGATCTGCTCAAGCTATTGGCATTATAAGTAATTTAGTTGATGTATCTAACATCACTATCAACGGCAACACTATTTCTAATATTGGAAATACCAGTATGTTACATGCTGGTTCTGCTGGCAGTAGCGCAAAAGGCGTTTATCTAGGTAATTCAGGCGGTTCAATGATGATATCAAGCGTAACTATTTCAAACAATACGATGAGTAATATCTACGCTTCAACAGCAAACTGGATAGGAGGACCACTTTACGGGGGAGGAGCAGGCGCATATGGCATTTTAGTGAATCATAAAACAACAGGATTGCAGATAACCAACAACTCGATAAGCAGTTTAGAAGGACTTTGGGCACATGCTATCGGCCTTGAAAAAGATACTCCAAGTGCTGTTTTAAGTGGAAATACAATTAACAGTTTAGTCGACCATAAAACCCCAACTGATGCTTTCGCAATTTATTTTGAAAGTAATGCAAGTAAAAATACTGTTTCGCTTAATGGTGTAGTTTTAGGAGATACAAATAACGTTGTAGTTGATGATGAATGGGCGGAATACGCTAATAATCCAGTTATATCTGTCAGTGGCAATGATTATATTTTTGGAGTAAATGCTTTTGCATCTATTCAAAACGGTATTAGTGCAGTTTCAGATGGTGGTACAGTTAATGTTGCCGCCGGAACATACAGTGAAAATTTAACTATTGAAAAATCACTATCCCTTATTGGTTTGGGGGTATTAGCTGTACAAGGAGCTGGTGCTAGCGCACCGACTGTTGATGGTGGCGTAAGCACTAACCCTGCAACGATTACAGTGAATAGTAATTCAAGTCCGATTACGGTGACGATTCGTAACTTTAATATCGTAAATGGGCAAAGTGGAATTGATATTCTGCAAAAAGCTGCAATGACAATTGATAAGAATAATGTCAATGGTTACTATAAAAATGGCATTACCTTTGGACCAATATCAAAGTCAGGTTCAGGAGATGTCAGTGGCATTATTAGTAATAATATAGTAACAGGAGCAGGTCCAATCACTACAATTGCACAAAACGGTATTCAGATTTCTGAAGCAAACACAGCAACAATCACTAACAACCAGATTTTGGATCATGTCTACACCGGCGGTTCAGGAGCATGTTCTGGCGATGGGTCGACCTCCTTGAATAAAGCAACATTTTATAATGATTGTTGGCTGGCAACTGGACTTTTACTTTATCAGCACGGCAGTGGAGTAACAATAAGCATTAATACTATTAATAGTAACCAACTTGGAGTAGATGTTTCTGGTACCAATTCAGCAACGTTTAATAACAACTCAATCACAGATAGTAAGCTTTATAGTTTTCATGGTGATGTGGTATCAATTGATGCCACCAATAATTATTGGGGAAGTGCCAATCCTGCTTTTGCTTCAATAACATCTGGAGATGTGAGCTATGATCCCTGGTGGTTAGATTCGGCAATGACTTTACCTTCAACTTTAATTGCTGTTTTTGATGGTATTCATACAACTCTCGAAGGACTAAATATTGCAAATAATATTGACACTTGTAGCACACACCCAAATACTTGTACTAATCTTTATTTTGAAAAGTCTATTAGTGGAGTAAAAATAGGTAGAATTACTTTTACAGCCACATTAGATTTAACAAGCGATGCTACACAAACATTTTTGCAAAGTCTGGGAACTTATATGGAGGCTAATCAAGGCTCTATGAAGTTTGATGCTAGAACCCAAGATGAAATGAAAACAGCGGGGGCAGAAATTAGAATGTATGGCACAGATGAGTTAGGATATACGGATGATACTGCACCAATTATAGTAAAAGATGATGAAGGTAACATTCTTTCTATAGAAGATGCAAATTATCCGGAGCTGACTGATATATCATATAGTTCTGATGATGGCGGAACTCTAACTTTCAGCACAAACCACTTTACCCAATTTGATTTGCCAGATCAGGACCAAACAACTCCAGATGCTGGAGGCAATGCTACTTTATCAAATGATACTCCTCAAGTTGTGGTTACTGATCCAGATCTAGCCTTAGATCTTTCAATTGCAGATGGGACTGATAATCCAACAATAGATGTCAGCGCTTTTATTACTGATGGAACCGGAACAATACCAAAAATTGACATTAATTCAGATGATCCTGATAATGCTGATGTACAAATTCCGGCAACCAAAGTGACCGGTCCTGCTGATTGGAACGGAGTGATCGCAGCTCCAACTATTAAAACCGTAGATTTACCAGTTGTTTCAGGAGAAACAAAGACTTTAGGTTTGGGAATAGAAATAGGGTTTTCTGACGCACAATTATCTTTTGATAATGCGGTGAAAATCACACTTCCTGGACAAGCTGGCAAAAGAGCTGGATATTCAAGGCCAGAGACAGAATTTACAGAAATTACTGCCACCTGTGGGGAAAATTCTCAAACTTGGGCTGATAATAATTTGGGAGTTGATGGAGAGTGTAAAATCGATGTTGGATTAGATTTAGTTATTTGGACAAAGCACTTTACAAAGTTTGCTGCGTACACTCAAACAACTAATTCAACCAGTAGTTCAAGCTCATCATCAACTTCATCAAATCCTAGTGCCCCAGTTTGTAACGATCAGAAACCGGGAAATGCTCCGTTTGGATTAACTGCAGTTGCCGGATTAAATTCTGTCACATTAACTTGGAATAAAGCCAGTGACCCTGTCTCCTACTATCTGATGACTTTTGGTACATCACCAGGTTCTCAAATCTACGGCAATCCAAATATTGGCAATAAAGACACAACCACATATACAGTTAGTGGTTTATCCGGAGGGACAACATACTACTTTAAGGTTAGAGCCGGCAATGGCTGTATGCCGGGAGACTTTTCCAATGAAGCTTCAGCTGCCCCAAGTGGAGGATTTATTGAAGGAGTTCCAGCCGGATTTGAAGCCGGAGTACTTGGAGAGGCGACGAAATCAGCAGAACTAACAGAAGAATTAACTGGAGAACCAACACCAACAACAACGGTTATAAATGCCGGTTTGGTCAAGGGAATACAGTCAATTGCGAAGAATAAATTTTGGAAATATATTTTGCCAGTCGTTTTATTAATCTTATTGACCGCAGTAATTTTCTACTTCTACAAAAGAAGAGGAATGTCTTCCTAGAATTTATAATTAACCTAATTATCTAATTGATCTAATTAATCTAAATAATATCCAGTGACCAATATTCAATTATTTAACTTTCTGATAAATCTTATTAAAAATTGAGTTTAACTCTTTAGCCTCTTGCCATAAAGGTCTTGCTTCCATGTTTAAGTTTGGCGCAGCTATAACAATCATTCTAATAAAATGTTTTGATTCTCGACATTCTTTTTTTACAATCCCTATCTTATGTCTAAAGTCATTTTTACTTTCAGCATCATCAGCCTCACAGTAATTGGCACCAACACTGGTTCCCGACTTTACAAGTTGAGTAATTAAGGGAGTGGTTATCG
>PCTC01000050.1 GCA_002786595.1 Candidatus Roizmanbacteria bacterium CG22_combo_CG10-13_8_21_14_all_34_12
ATATAAATGGAAGCAGGAAATGGACAAAAATTTTTTACAAAAAGAAAAATTTTTTAAGGCCCCCAAACCTGAATTCTATAACTTTAGAAAAGTTTCAATAAATCTTCCTTTCCTAATAAGTAACGGAAAGAAAATTAAAATAAATGTTTATAGTAAAAAAGTGAATGGCAATCTTCTTCTCATGCTTTATGAGCCAGGAATGAGGGCTCTTTATGAAGGGCACATACAATCGGAACATCGATTATATCAATCAACCGTGCTCGGGTTTATTGGCGTAAAGGCTCTTTTTAAGCTTGGGATTGATATTTCAATACTCCATCTGAATGAATCGGCAACAGTTTTTGCTGGTATTGCTTGGTTAGATATACTTCTGGAAAATGGAATGAGCATGGACAAGGCTTTAATAAAAGTCCGAAGTTATACAATTTTTACTAACCATACTCTTTCACCAGCGGCAGAACCAATTTGGACGATGGCCCAAATGGACAGATATGTTTTTAACAATATAAGAAATACTAAGTTTAGATTATGGCTTGCTGATATGGTTAAAAAAGAAGGTGGAATAATTAAACTAAGCAGTTTGGCTTTAAAGATTGCAGGTCACAGTAATGCTGTTAGTAAACTCCATGCCATTAAAGCTAAGGATTCCTATGGAATACCATTTAAATCTATTACTAACGGAATTTCCAATAGATGGATCTATCCCGAACTGCTCAATATATATCGACAGCTTGGAATAGGAGATCCAATCATTGATCTCCTTCCTTCAGATTATAAAAATAAATTAAATCTTCTGAAAACTACACATATGCAAGAAATTAAACAACATGCTAAAGAAGACCTTTGTAATTATTTATTATCAGAACGCCAAGATCAATATGGAGAACCCGTAGTGATCCCTGAAGATGCAAAGATTATTTTATGGACAAGACGTTTTACTTCATATAAGCGTCCGGAACTTCTTTTTTCTAATCCTAGTCTTTTAGCGGGGATTTTAGAAAAAAATCACATGCATATTATTTTATCGGGGAAAGCTCATCAGAAAGACGATGACATAAAACTGCTACTTCAACATATTCTTCATGTTGTTGACGAAAATAAAATCTTGAAAAAAAGAGTTCATTTTGTAGTTAATTACAACTGGCAATTAGCCAGATATTTTGGAGGGGCAGATATTATTCTCAATACACCAATTCCAGGTTGGGAAGCATGTGGGACATCATGGGAAAAAGCAATTGCCAATTGGCTTCTTCTATGCTCGACAAGGGATGGCGGAGTTGCAGATGTTTTTTTTATGGATAATAAATATAAAACTTCATCGCCATTTTTTGAAATTACAGGAACAAATGACGAAAAGGCCGCCCAATCACTATACATGAATCTTGATTTAATGGCTAAGGTCCTCGGAGATCCGGATCAATGGAAAAATACCGTGATAAAACAACTTGCGGCATTTCTACCGATTATAAGTGGAACTAGGATGATGATTGAGTATTTGAATTTAAGATTTGAAGCTGATTTATAGTTTTAAATTGTTATAATTATATAAATGATAATGCAACTATTAATTAACGCTCTTGCCTTTTATATTACTTCCTACTTAATTCCCGGAATGATAATAAGCGGGTGGCAGACATTATTGGTTATTGCCGTTGTTTGGGGGATATTAACGATCATTATTAAGCCAATTCTGATTATTCTGACCCTCCCAATCAACATTATGACATTGGGTTTATTTACATTTGTAATTAACGCCATATTACTTTTAATAACAAGTAATATTGTTCCAGGTTTCAAAATTGAAGGATTTGGTACGGCATTGCTCGCGGCAATTGTACTCACAATTGTTAATGGTTTTTTGTCTGCTTTAAAATAATTGTATAAATCGGATTATAGGGGATTGTTTTTGGATAAGAAGAAAGTTTTGGTAAGTTCTTCCCAGAAATAAATTTAACCATTTTAGTTTTTTGCTTTTCTTTATTTTGAAATTTTTGCCATTGTCTGTATTTACCTTTTGACAAATGCATTGTTCCAGTACAGGATTTACTGCCACATTTACAATCATGAGTACAAGGATCACAAGTTTTGTCTTTTGGACTAAGTAAGTAAGAGATTGTCAGTTCTTCGCCAGGCTTTATTTTTCTTAAGGCAAAAACAGAGTATGTCCGTGATAAATATAAATCCAACAGTTTGGAGAGCAAGAGTGATTAAGAAGGTGAGGGCCTGGTTTTGTTAAATCCGGATAAATAGAAGTTTGATCGGTCAGATACATTTAACAAAAAAAGGTAAGAAAATTGAAGATAGAGAAAATAAATTGAAATAACTGAGTTATTAGTTATTTGATGTTTTCTATTTCCTCTCTGATTTGAGCTACAAGTCTATAAAGCCGGACCCTCCTTCACTAAAGTTACGGAAGAGTAAAGAAATCCCTGCAAATGAGTGGTTATATTAGAGTTATGATGCTCTAGCCATGTATTTTTGAAGCTTCATAGCAATGTAAATATTGATATTCTCCGTTTGTTATAATAATTTCATGAATAATAAACAGCCTATCGCTTATGTTATATGCGGATTTATAGGAGCAGGTAAAACTACATATGCCCGCAAACTGGAAAAAGAAACAAAAGCAATACGAATAACTAAAGATGAATGGATAATAAAAATTTTCGGAAATAAAATAACATCGGATAAGAACTTTGAAGTATTTGACAAAAATATAACTGAACTGGCAACAGATATTGCTTTCAAGATCCTAAAATCTGGAAAAGATGTGATAATAGATGAAGGTTTTTGGGTTAAATCCCAAAGAGACGATATAAAGAAGAAAATACTACAAGTAGGAGCAAAGCCAATTTTTTATTATGTCAAAACCTCTGTAGAGAAAATGAAAGAAAGGGTTATTAACCGAAGTAAATATCCGACCGTAGATTCTTTTGAAATAAATGAAGAAATGTTTGATAAATATTTAAAATATTGGGAACCACCGACTGTAGAAGAAGATATTCTATTAGTAACTTAATTAATTAAAGTTTGAACTGCTTCAGCTACGGGGAGCAGAAATCAAATTTATTTCCCCGCGGCTTTGAATAAAGAAACAAGAACGATGCTGGAAACTATGACAATCACCAAAAGAAGTTGTTGATAGTTGACAGTTGACAGTCAACTGTCAACTTGATACAATATCTTCATATGACCACAGATACGGCTCAAAAAATTCAAGAATATCTAATTGTTCACAAGCAAGTTACGTCAAAACAACTGGCTGAATATCTAAGTATTTCTAGACAGGCTTTATTTAAACATTTACCAAAACTACTCGAAGAAGGAAAAATAGGTAAAATAGGAAAACCGCCGGTTGTATATTATTTTATTAAAGATCAAATAGTTTCAGAAATAAAATCTTTAGAAAGCCAACAAGAATCTCATATTGTTGAGAAAAATTACCTGATAATTACTCCAACGGGGGGAAAACTAACTGGGATGAATGGATTTAAGTATTGGTGTGATAAAAATAATCTGCCTTTACCAAAAACGATCATAGAATATGAAAAAACCTTTCAAAAATATGCAAAGTATAAAAAAGAGGGTTTGATTGACGGAACTTATAAGCTCAGACATAGTTTTGATAAGGTTTACGTAGATAAGATATTTTATCTTGATTTTTACAGTATTGAACGGTTTGGAAAAACCAAATTGGGATGGATGCTTCTTTATGCTAAGCAGAGTCAAAATAAAACTTTAATAAAAGAAATTTGTGAAAGTATTCAAAAAGAAATTAGTAAGATTTTGATCAAATATAATATTAATGCTGTGAGTTTTGTACCACCTACGGTCAAAAGAGAAATACAACTGATGGCGGAAATAGAAAAGAATCTGAATATTCATCTGCCGATTATTAATTTACAAAAAATTAAAACAGATTTGATTGTACCTCAAAAGACGCTAAGTAAGATTGAAGATAGAATAGAAAATGCAAAACAAACAATCATGGTGAATGATGCTCGAAGTTATAATAATATTCTTATTATTGATGATGCAATCGGATCAGGAGCAACTATAAATGAAACAGCTAAAAAAATCCGTGAGAAAAAAATAGCCAAAAATAAGATATATGGTCTAGCAATAACAGGAAGCTTCAAAGGTTTCGAAATCATTAGCGAAATATAATCACTTAGATGGGGGAACCGTCTTATTTTCCCGCTACTTTAAACAATGAACTACCCCGCAGCCAAGCAGTCGGGGAATATTACCCTAAAAGAGATTTAATTCTTGTTGGATTTATTGGGCTAGGAGTATTGCAGTAAAAAAATAATTATCTCCATCAGAAGATTCAGTTGCA
>PCTC01000007.1 GCA_002786595.1 Candidatus Roizmanbacteria bacterium CG22_combo_CG10-13_8_21_14_all_34_12
AGATATTTTTTTCCATGACCAACGTCGGTGTTGATTGGAACGTTTCCCTTGCATAAAGGACAGACCGCTTCATCAATAGCAGAAGCCTTGATAACACCTAGAGCACTAAATGGTCCGCCGACCACTTCTGACGTAACTTTTTCTGGATCACGGTTAACCATGACGCAGACGGCAACGACATTTCCGCCGGTTGCTTTGACTGTATCAACTACCTTACGAACCGATCCGCCAGTTGTGGTTAAATCTTCTATAACTAAGACTTTTTTTCCTTTAACTAATTTATCATAACCTCGGGTAAAGATCATCTGTTTGTCAGGAGTTTTTTCAGTATAAACTCCAAGAATTTCTTTACCTTTAAGTTTTGATAGATGATAAGCCACCCATTGTGAAAGGATAATTCCTCCAAGAGCTGGAGCAGTTACCACATCAATATCAATATCTTTATATTTTTCTGCAAACAATTCCCCTATTCTTGAAGTTTCGGCTGTATGAGGATAGACCGCATCTTTATTAACATAAACACTTCCGTGTTTTCCGGAAGTATAAACAAAATGAGAATCAGTAATAACAGCCCCAACCTTTTTTAAGATATCAACAACATTGTCCATAAAATGTTATTTAATAATTAATAATTTATCCAACTCTTCATTGGTTAATAATTTTTTTTCTAAAATAACTTCTCTAATCGTTTTTCCTGTGGCAACAGATTCTTTAACTACTTTAGAGACGGCGTCATAACCTAAGCGCGGAGTTAGTAACGTCGAATAGGCAGTTGATTTTTCCAGATGTTCTAAGCATCGCGCTCGGTTGACAACGATATTTTTGATACCACGATCAGCGAATAAAACAAGAGCTGTATCGACTATTTTTAACATCGTGATCAATGAATCGGCAATGATTGGCAACATTACTCCTAACTCTAATTGGGCTCCTTCAGCCGCCTGATGAATACTCAGGTTTTTTCCAGATACTAAATAGTAGGTTTGATTCATCGTTTCGGCTACAATCGGATTGACTTTTCCCGGCATGATTGATGACCCTGGTTGTAACTCGGAAAAAGTTATTTCCCCGATTCCCCCTTTTGGACCACTGCTCATAAATCGTAAATCCAAGACAATTTTACTGATATCAAGACAAAGAATATTAACAGCACTACTTAAAAAACAAAAGTCAGTATCACTACTTGTCCCTGACATTAAATTTTCTAACGGTTTAAGATTTTTTATTCCTGTTACTTTTTGCAGTTCCAGATAAACATTTTTGATATAAATCTCTGGAGCATTGACACTGTTACCAACGGCTGTACCGCCTAAATTTAATTCATAAAAATATTCCAAACTATCCCCTATCCTTTTCTGATCTCTTATCAAAATATCTCTGTACGAAGTAAACTCTGCACCTAAAGTCGTTGGCACGGCATCTTGAATATGGGTCCGCCCTAGTTTTCTTACGTCTTTATATTCTTTAGATTTTGCGTCCATCGTAGCAATTAAATAATCCAGACTTTTTAATAATTTTTCCGTGAGTTTAATTGAGGCGATTTTTAAAGCTGAGGGATTGACATCATTTGTTGATTGGCTAGAATTGACGTGGTCATTAGGATGTGCACTGGCCAGAGTTCCTATCACTTCATTGACATTCATATTAACCGAAGTCCCCGCTCCCCCATGATGAGCAGATACAACGAACTGATCGTCATACTTTCCTTTTAGAATTTCGTCACATGCAAAAACCATTTTATCGGATATTTTTTTATCAACTTTTCCCGCTTTAAAATTAGCTACTGCTGCCGCTTTTTTAACTTGCACCATCGCATAAACAAATTCCTTAAGAACTTTATGATAATCAAAAGGAAAATTTTCTATTGCTGCTTTAGTTTGTGAGCCGTATAAGATTTTATTAATCATATTAAATATGTTATCAAATTACCCACCTGATTTCCTGTGCTAATATTTTTTTGAAATCCTTTATAATCCCCCAGTGGCTTTTGGGGAGAAATATTTTTAGTTCCTTATTAAATTGAATATTATTATTACTAAGTAAAGCCAATACTTTTGGTAAAATGTTTTTTTCATTAACAGATATGAGGTTTGCTCTCAAAAAATAATACAGATCATAAAAATCTCTAGCTTTTTGCCTTTCAAGCAAAGCGTGAATTTTTCCTGCAACCAATAATTCTTTTGTGATAGCCGTCATATTATATGGAGGAATATAGTCATTAATAATCGTAATTATTTCCCCGATATTTTTCTCTTTTCTTTGAGAAATTTCGAGTTTAATATCTATTTTTTGCCCCTGAAGTGAAAAGCTAATAATAGCTAAATATCCTCCTGTGGTTTTTTTTGACTCTTTTATATCAATCTTTATTCCTTCCCGCTCAATTTCCCTAATTGTATCAATGACAATATCCTCTATTTGATCTATTGTGACTTCGCTCAAACTGAAATCTAAGTCCTCTGAAAAACGAGGACTTCTGTAAATAATTCTTAAAGCCGTACCACCTTTAAAATAAATTTTACTTGATTTCGGATGACGATAGAAATAAGAAAGAAAAAGATGCTGGATATATTCTCTTCGGACATTCAGCTCACTTGTCTGATATTTTGTGGAAAAATCTTTTATGAATTGATTGGAAATCATATAAAAGCTTTTATTAAATTATTTAATCTTTTATTTTTGAATAAAGCAGAATAAAAAATTATTTTTTCTTTATCAAAACCATTTGTCTCTAATCGATCATTTTCCGGACTTTTTTTCAAAGATACAAAATATAAATAATCAACTAATGCTTTTTCTTTTTCTGCAATCAAAAAATTTTTACCTTCGATTTTATTTAATGAATAACCCGTAAACGCTTCTTTTTTAATGGTTTGATAAGAAAATGCTTTTCCAGAAACATCAAATAACCGCGTCGGTTTAGTGGTTGCCGAAGTAACTGTGTAAACCATCTCCGGAATTAAATTATAGTAAGCAAGGGCATATTCGAAGGAAATATATGAGGGTTTGTAAAGAGAATTGGCTATCTCCTCTTCTGAAGGAACATCTGTTTTAAGAGTGTAAATCCCTCGTTTTAACCGTAAAAATAATCCTTTTTTTACCTGCGTTTCTAAAAAATATTTAGCTACGTGAGGAGAAATTTGAAAGATACGAATAAAATCTTGGCCAGAAAAAAAACGAAGATTACGTTGAAGCAATTCTTCACGCACTTGTAGTGGTTTCAGTAAAGTGTACATATTTATACTTAACTGAAATGATTATAAAGGCATTTTCTTTATTTGTCAAGCCGTTTTATTTCCTGAGCCAAGTACGGATTCCACATTGAGCCGGTCGCGCTCATCACGGCGTCAGCTCCTGCCTGCTTGTATTCCTGATAATCTTCCGGTTTTGTAACTCCACCGACGCCAAGTATAGTGAACGATAAACCTTTTTGATCTTTAAGTTCTTTTAATCTTTTAACCATTTCCAAACCCGCCCATTTGATAGGAACTCCGCAAACACCGGCTTTTAATCTATTATTTCCTGGCAGTGCTTGTTGACCTTTCTCATCAAATATTTTTGCCGGAATCGTGTTTATCGCAGCAATTCCATCGACAGTTTTTCCTACATAAACAACTAATTTTTCCAATTGTTCTTGTTCCTGAAAATAGGCAATTTTGATTATCAGAGGCGTATTTCCAATTTCATTTTTAACTGCTTCAGCGATTTGCTTAGTTCTTTCTAAATCAAAACAAAGCAAATGAGCTGTTCCCTCATTCGGACAACTTAGATTTACCTCCAGAACCTTCGCCCCTGTTTCTTTTACTATTTTTGCCAGATTAACAAAATCTTGAATATAAGCAACCGGATCATGCTCCGGATTAGTTGTCCCTTGGAAACTACCGATTACTAACTGTCCTTTTTTAGCATACGCGACTGTTTCTTTTAAATCTTTTTGCCATAATTCCGGCTCAAAAGAGGGTACGCCAAATGAATTTGTGATTGATAAAGGTTCGGTATATTTATGATTTCCCACGATTCCTTTTTCGGCCAAATCCAAAGTTAAATTCCCGTTTATTTGAATTCCCAAAACATTTGGCCACTGAGAACATGGGTACTGTTTACTTCGGACAGTTTTGTACGTCGTGATATCAAATCCTTTATCAAGAGCGCCTTTAACAAATTTTCCATTTAAAAGTGGACCGGCTGGAATTCCGAATGGTAAATAAACTGGAAAGTCAAAAATTTTATATTTCAGTTTATCTTTATTTTCAAATTTTTTTCCATCGGCAAAATCGCCAAAAGGACCTTTATCAAAATTATCCTCATAAGTCTTCTCAGGATCGTAATATGGTGCGTGTAACATAGAAAATTAAAAAAATTATAATGTTGGCTTAATAATTTTTCCAAAGCCAAG
>PCTC01000077.1 GCA_002786595.1 Candidatus Roizmanbacteria bacterium CG22_combo_CG10-13_8_21_14_all_34_12
CTTTATGCTAAAAATGGTAAAATTCCTTTGGGCGGAGGCTGCGGTGGAAATGATAGTGAAAATGAATTTGATAGATCAAAAGATTTTATGAAGGCTGACCCATTGTCAACTAATTACCGATTGAAAACGCTATCAGTAGAAGATATTATGAAAAAAAG
This sequence comes from Candidatus Roizmanbacteria bacterium CG22_combo_CG10-13_8_21_14_all_34_12, assembly GCA_002786595.1. Taxonomy (GTDB): domain Bacteria; phylum Patescibacteriota; class Microgenomatia; order UBA1406; family GWC2-37-13; genus GWC2-37-13. The sequence goes on from PCTC01000077.1 coordinate 159, forward strand.
TAAAGAAGAAGATACTGATGAATACGGCTCTTTAAAATTCTCCCCCTGCCCAGTTTGTAACGGAGAACATACCAGACCTCGTCATGTATTGTTAGAATTTTGTCCTGATAAAAAAAGAGAAAACGGAGAGCCAATTCCAATTCCTAAATGTTAAAGGTATAATATAGTCAATGAAAAAGTTTTTTTTACTGATTTTATTTATTGTATCTGGAATAATTGACGCTGGATATTTAACTTACGAGCATTACCAGCAAGTAATCCCCCCTTGCACAGTCAATCGACTTCTTCCAATCGCCTCTGACTGTGGAAGAGTCCTAAGAAGTTCTTATTCGGTCATGTTTGGCATTCCGTTGGCTCTCGCTGGAGTTTTTCAATATTCAGTTTTGTTTGTGATTCTTATAGCCTATTTAGTTTACCGTAAAAAAGTATTTGCTTTCTGGTTGATTATCCAATCCATAATCGGGGTAATTTTTTCGGCCTATTTCATGTATATCCAATTGGGCGTTTTAAAGAGTATTTGCATCTACTGTACTTATTCCGCAATAATCAGTTTTTCTATTTTTTTTATAATCAACAAAGTGCTTCGAAAAGAACGATTTGATTTACGATTAAAAGTTATATCGATAATATACCAATACGTTGCCAAACCAATATTTTTTATGTTTGATCCTGAGTTTATTCATAACACTCATATTTTTTTTGGTGAGTTATTAGGAAAAACATTTTTAAAAAAATACATTAATTGGAAATTTAATTATCAATCATCAAAACTAAAACAAAAAGTCGCAGGGATTAATTTTATAGGTCCGGTTGGACTGGCGGCTGGATTTGATTACGAGGCAAAATTAACCCAAATTCTTTATTCTCTTGGTTTCGGATTTCAAACTGTTGGGTCAATAACAAACTTACCTTACGAAGGAAACTCCAAACCTCGCTTGGGCCGGTTACCGAAGTCTCAATCTTTAATGGTTAATAAAGGATTTAAAAATTTAGGAGTAGAAAAAATGTCTAAAAAACTATCTCAATTAAATTTTCAAGTTCCTTTGGGAATAAGCATTGGTATGTCAAATAATAAATCGATTAAAAATACCACTATAGCAATCAAAGATATTATTAATACTTTTAAAATATTTGAAAAATATAAAGTAAAAAATAGTTATTATGAACTTAATATCAGCTGTCCTAATTTAATAAATACTCACACTGACTTTTATAAACCTGTAAATCTAAATCAATTATTTCAATCAATCAAACAATTAAAGTTAAAAAAACCAGTCTTTATTAAAATGCCGATTGATAAAACAGATCGAAATTTTTTAGCTATTCTAAAAACTATCAGCCAGTTTATTTTTATCAAGGGAGTAATCATTGGCAACCTTTTCAAGGACAGAAAAAGTCCTCTACTCAATAAACAGGAAGTAAAAAAATTTAAAGTAGGTTATTTTTCCGGTAAACCTTGCGAACAACGATCTAATGAACTGATTAAGTTAGCTTACAAAAAATATGGGAATAAATTAATGATCATCGGCTGTGGCGGAGTATTTAATAGTCAAGATGCTTATAAAAAAATAAAACTTGGAGCATCATTGGTCCAACTCATAACTGGAATGATCTATCAAGGACCACAGGTAATCTCTCAGATAAATTTAGAGTTGGAAGAACTGCTTGAAAAGGGCGGGTTTAAAAATATTCAAGAAGCAATAGGATATGAAAATCGTTAATCAAATTTCTGCTGGAGGAATAGTATTCAGGGAAGTGAAAAATGAAAAATTAAAAATGAAAAATTTGTTATGGCTTATCTGTCAGCATTCCCTTCACCACGGTTGGGTTTTCCCTAAGGGTTTTGTTGGCGATAAAGACAAAAACGAATCTAATGAAACCGCCGCTCTAAGAGAAGTTGAAGAAGAAGGCGGGGTCAAAGCAAAGATTGTCAATCCGGAACCGATCATCAGTCATTATGAATATCAATTTGAAGGCGTACTTTATAAGAAAATCGTCTATTATTTTTTAATGGAATACTTGAGCGGTGATCCAAAAGATCATGATTGGGAAATGATGGACGCAAAATTTGTGGCCGAAGACGAAGTAAAAAAAACCCTAACCTATCCTTCAGATATCCAGGCTTTCGCAAAGGTTCTTCAAGGATTATAATGATTTTATGGAAGAATCCAAATCTAAAAATCGACTTACGATCTTTAAATATAACGCAATTCTTTCCATTCTCTTTTTTTTATCCTCAACTTTTTATATGGGTGTTAGAACTACGAATTATAATTTCTCAGATTATACGATTTCGGGCTTAGCTCACTTTTTAGATAAAGACAATCTTTACATTTTTAATTCGTTATTTTTTGTAAAAAGTTTTTTGGATTTAAGTTTTGCTTATTACGTTTTTAAATTTTATAATTTGCGATTAAAAACGTTACCTGCCATGGTTTTACTTGTAGCAATTTTGTCGTTTGGATTATTAGGTTTTTTTTCCGTTAATCAATTTCCTTTAATTCATTTAATAATTTTTATTATTACTTTCTTTTCTTGGATATCTTCTCAATATACTTTAGCCAAACTTACCAACGACGAAAATTTTGTCCATTTTTCTAAACTATTAATTCTTGCCGAAACTATCTTTGGAAATATTTTTTTATTTTTTAATTATTTCAACGCCATCTCCGAAACTATTTATTGTCTTATGATTTTCCTCTGGTTAACGATTTTTATTGGAAGATATCTTAAGTGACGAAAGTGAGCGGTGGATATGCTTAATTAGACTGATAAATTTGTAGTAGCTCTAAGATATGTATTTATGACTGGGATTAACCTTAATATTGGATTGGTGAAAAACAGACTTGCTTGAGTTATTCTTTATGAGAAGAGAGCCAAGATAAAATATCAAGATGAGTTGTTGTCTGCGGAAAAATCTGCTAAAGAATTGAGGTTGGGTATTTGGAAAAAGTAGTGTCAAATTATTTTATTAAATCCCAATTGTTCAGAAAGTATCCCATCTCATGATTCTTATTCCCGAGATAAAATTTTCCATTGCGGAATTTTATACTTAAGGCATATCCTGTTTTATTATTTACTGTAAAAATCGAACCTTGTTTTATTCTTTTTTCAATTTCGCTCGCAGGTAAAATCAGAAAACTATTTTTTATACCATCTCTTAATACCAAGATATAAAAAATATTGCCTTGATTAAATCTTTCAAAAGATTTGTGGCGAATATGAAAGTTATAAATTTCAGAATTATTTTTGCGTGCTGTTTTTACTTGAATACCAAAAAACTTATTATCTTTTATTGCAGATATATCTACCCCTACATCAACGCTCATAATGCTGGCATTAAATCCACGGAAAATAAGTTCGCTACAAACCAAATGTTCGCCACCTTTTCCAATGAAGCCTGCTTCAATAACTATTTTTTCTTCCTCTTCCTTTTCTGCCTCAATAATTTTTGGTGTCTGTTCTATTTCTTTTTTGTTGGGATTGAGCGCGAAAGTTTCCGGAGCGGTTTTAATGAAATCCGAACCTTCTTTCTTTGTTTTTATATCAACATAAATAACGGCCGCCATCGTCTTTTCCGGATTAGCTCCCTCAGTTTCCAAAATTCCAGATTCCAAAGCAAGCTTAGTAATTTTGTTGTAATGAAGAGGTTCTCCTACCTTTTTCAATATTTCAATTGCTGATTGTTTAAATGTGTCCATAAATTAATTAAGTAAATCTTCCAATTTCAATTGCGTTGCGACTTTAAAATCAACATCAATCGCCTTAAAGTGTTTTTGACCACAGACAATTTTTTGTTTTTCGCTCGGTCTTAAGTTTTCTAGATTGTCTACAAACTTACTTTCCCTTATTAAATAAAGCTTTTCTCCCTCGTCACCTTTGTAAACTATTGCCCAATCGGGATGATATTCTCCAAGTGGAGTATCAACAAAAAAATTAGGTGGCAATTTTGTAAAGAGAATTACACGATTGCTCTTCTCAAGATTTTCAGCAAACTGTCTCTCGCCTTCGCTATCAAAAACAACTCTTTCATAAACTGATTTTTTGCTTTCAATTGATTTTTTTGCATAACTTACAAAATCTTCAAACAAGTTTACTTCCCATATATTACCAGTCGGAATATATTTTAATCCTTCGTTAATCAAAAGTTCAT
>PCTC01000084.1 GCA_002786595.1 Candidatus Roizmanbacteria bacterium CG22_combo_CG10-13_8_21_14_all_34_12
TGAACCTGTGACCTTTACAATGTCAATGTAACGCTCTAGCCAACTGAGCTAATCGTCCATACGGTCTTGGTTTAGACAATTTTACCAAATAATCGACCTTTTTTATATTCCAATATTTTAGCCTCATACAACTGTGCCGGTTGTATTGGCTTGTCTGGTCCAATATATATTGGAATTTGGTTGTCAAGTAATGCTTCTTGATAATCTCCAAATTTATTATTTAAAAACAAAACAGACGATGTGCGCCCGACGTTTTTTTTCAGAAAAGCTTCATGTTTTTTCTTTCCCAGGTCTGCTAAAATTTTAGCCCTTTTCATTTTTATTGCGCTAGATGGTTCTTCTAAATTCTTTGACATGTAATGAGCCGCGGTATTATTACGTTTTGAAAATCGAAATATGTGAAATTTTGAAATTGGTGATTTTTCTAAAAAATCATATGTCTCTTGAAAATCTTTGTCAGTCTCATCAAGAAAACCAACAATAATATCCGTTGCAATCAAGGCAAATTTGTTCAATCGTTTAATCGATTGAAGTTTTTCCATTATTTCTTCCCTTGTGTAGCCTCGTTTCATCAAGTTCAATATTTTATTTGAGCCGGATTGAATGGGAACATGAAAAAAATTAACCAAACGTTTTAAAGGTAATATTTTTTTATAATAATTAAGAAACTCATCATTAAGACTCCATGGGTGAATTGACCCGAAGCTTATCCGGGGAATTTTAGTCACTTCGATCGTTCGATCGATTAAAGTGATTAGTTTTTCTCCTGTGTCAAATCCAAACGCTTCGGTGTTAATAGCAGTAAAAATTACCTCTTTAATTTCCTGCCCTAGATTCTTAATTCTCAATTCTAAATTCTTAATTCTTTTCGACTTTGGCGTGCCTCGTAGATAAGGCACAATGCAATAACTGCAAAACCTTTGACAGCCATCCTGAATTTTAATCAATGCTCTTCCAGAGTTTAAATATTTATCCATACCAATCTTATTCTGACCTCCGAGGTTAGAACTAGCTTGGCCAGACAGTCTGTTTTGAATTAATTTGACAAGAAATTCTTTGTTAATATTGTCAACGACTAAGTCTATTGGGAGGTTTTTGAGTAAATCATTCTTTTTCCAATAGGTGGCTGAGCAACCGGTAACAACTATTTGGCCCTCAGGATTATCTCTTTTAAGTTTATAAATTAGCTGTTTAGCTTCACGTTCAGCCTTGTGTGTGACGGCACAGGTATTGATGATAGAAACGTCCTGGTTGTGCTGATTGAGGATAAAGCCTTGATTTTGCATTTCATGATCTATTACTTCTTTCTCTGCCTGATTGACACGACAACCGAAGCTATAACAATAAAAAGTGGCGTTTTTCATGGCTACATTATACTCTCCACATTCGAAAGCGAAACAAGATAATCTAACCCCTTTATTACTGCTAAAAAAATATCTTGCGCAAATTCCATAAGCTGTAAGGAAAAACCTAAGTTTGAGGTAGAGAAAAATGTAACGGGGATATACAATAATCAACAGGTCTACGTTCCAAATATTTCTCCTGACTTAGGACACCTCTAAAATCTACGCACAAAATCTTCAAAAACGAGGCATTAATGTATTTTTAAACGTTTTGTGGATAACTATAAAAGTTAAGGATTTTGGGGCACTAAATGTCCTAAGTCAGGTGGGCTGATGCTCCAGATAATGCCTACTTTATGTGTCTATCCATGAATTATTTAATAAAAATGTCCCTGATTATTTGATTGAGGATGTTTTATTCAACTGGGCACGTATTTTAAATAATTACTTTGAACCCCTGGGGTTACTTTCTAAAGGTTATAATTAAACTCATGAAAAAGATTCTAATTTTTATATTATTTTTAGTTTTGGTAATTAGCCCATTTTATTGGTACTTCTTTGGACCAGTGGGGGGAGATGAAGAAACAGAAATATTTGTAATTCCGAAAAATTTGCAAGATTTTAATTTAATGCAAAAATTGGAAGAGGGAAAATTTATCAAAAAAAATAGAGTTCTAGAATATTATCTTAATACTTTTGTTTTTTTTGCCGACGTCCACCCTGGTGGGTATAAATTAAATCGTAACATGTGGGCGTTGGACATATTTAAAAAAATAAACGGTAAACCCGATCTTGTTTGGGTCAGTTGGTCAAGCTGTTTGCGCAAAGAACAAGTGGGGGAAATTTTAGCTGAAGTGCTCGGGTGGAACAGACAGGAACTGGAAAAATGGAATTCAGTTTACACAAATACAGAACCGGAATATTTTGAAGGTGTTTACTATCCTGACACTTATTTAATACCGATTGATGAAAACGGAGATCAAGTGGCAAAACGCCTAATTAATCGCTTTAACGAAAAATTTGCTCCACTCGCTGACAAATACGTTGAAGCCAATATCCGTTGGGTAACGGGCTTAAAAATAGCCTCTCTTATTGCCCGTGAAGCGGCAGGAATTAGTGATATGAAGCTTATCTCGGGAATCATCTGGAACAGATTGGATAAGGGAATGGCGCTGCAAATTGATGCCACCATGCAGTATACCTTGGGAAAAAATAGTCAGGGTAAATGGTGGGGTTCAATCGATCTTAAAGAACAAAAAAATGATTCGCCGTATAATTCATATTTACATAAAGGTTTACCGCCAACACCAATCTGTAGTGCAAACATTGATTATATTGAAGCGGCTTTAAATCCCGAAGAAACAGACTGCTTATTTTATCTCCATGATCATTTCAAACAGATTCATTGTGCGGTCACTTACAATGAGCATCTTCAAAACATAAAAAAGTATCTAGAATAAATAATTGTTATAATATAACCTTATGCCGTTTTGATCGGAATAGGATTTTTTGGGGAAAAACTAACCACGTATCGTTTATTATTTGTTGGTGTAATTCTTATTGCCGGAATATTTTCAAGTATAGATGAAAAATTTAATTTAAAATCTTTTTTCAAAAGGACGATTGCTATCGGTTTGTTAACAACTTTATTTTTAGCGATAAATAATGCTTTTATTAAACAGGCATTAGTCAATAATAGTTTATGGACAACTAATTTATGGGTTGCAATATTAAACTTTATGATGTTGATACCAACAATCCAACTATTTAAAAAGGATTTAAAAAAACTCGATATTCCACACATACTACCGGTAGGAGTAATGGGAGTCGCAAAGCTTACGAAGAGAATTTAAGCGTCAGTTCTCTAATTATGAATATGCCATTTTCAATGATTTTTGCTTTTATGTTTTCTATTTTTGCACCAAAATTACTTGAAAAGCATACTTTAAAAATCTATGCAATTAGGTTTACATCGACCGCAGTAATGATCTGGGTAGCGATGCAACTGACGAGATAATTAGGTGTGACTTCAAGAAAAAGAATATCCTAGCCAACAAATGTCAAGACAATTTATATTAATATTAATTTTCATTTAATTTAATTCATAAATCTTCTCTGAATAGTCTATAATATAGGAATTGAAAACAAGCCGCGGTGGTGGAATGGCATACACGCAAGACTTAAAATCTTGTGACTTCACAGTCGTGAGGGTTCGACTCCCTCCCGTGGCACACAACTTTAGCGCTTTACAGCAATCCTTTTCTCAACCTGACTGCGTAGGTAAGTATTTAATTTTAAAATCAACGAAATTCTCCATTATTTTCCCAATCAAGACCACCCCCAGACCTGATGATTGGTAAAACTCATTGCTTTTTTATGGGCGGAATCTACCATTTTAATTATCTTTTGATATTCTGAATATTCAGCGTTTCTTTTTGTTTTTTCTTTAACTTTCATACATTCACTGTAAAACTTTTAACAACTATCTGTCAACGAATTGATAAAACTGTTTCAAGACCTTGTCCAAATTGTGAGAGATTGAAGAAAAAAAGGTCCTGGGTCAAAATTTGATTCTTCGACAATGCTCAGGGTAACTTCATCTTTTTCTTTTCCAAACCCCCAACTTCATTTCCTTTGCTTCTTTTTCCGCAGATAATAATTCATTAGTCTGGATCCCGAATAGTTAAGGATTGAAGATTGTATATTAATTTAATTAAAAAATCAAACGCGGATAAGATATAATATAACAATATAAATCGCCCACTTAGCTCAGCGGTAGAGCAGCTGTTTTGTAAACAGCAGGTCGTCAGTTCAAATCTGACAGTGGGCTCCATGAGGCCATAGTTCAACGGATAGAATAGATCTCTTCTAAAGATCTGATGGCAGTCCGATTCTGCCTGGCC
>PCTC01000051.1:0-4158 GCA_002786595.1 Candidatus Roizmanbacteria bacterium CG22_combo_CG10-13_8_21_14_all_34_12
GAATGTGTTCATATTAGTTAGGATTCCTTTTCTAAACTGTTAAGCACTTTTGATGCCCTATTATAAAGATGGTCAAAAGTAATAACTTTAATACCATGCAAACTATCATTTAATAATCGGAGTGCAGTTTTTTCTTCTATTTTCCATATGTCAGATCGTCCAAAAATTACTGTGCATTTTGGCTTCACTGGTGTTTCACAATTATTTTTTCTACACCAATCTGGGTTAGAAAATTTCTTTTCAATTTGAAAAATATAATTTACGGCCTGAATAATGGCTCCTTTTAATTCTTCGCTATGCTGAAGAAAATTCCTGTATTTTTTATAATCACCGATAGAATCTTTTTGCCAAAATTCTATATGGGGATGTTTGATCTCAACAATATCAATAAAACCATCTTCTGACTCAAACAGATAATCTGCGGTATCCCACAAATCTATTCTGTTTTCATCAAGTAAAACAAAATATGATAAGCAAAACATCCATCGGTTTTTTTCCAAAAATGGTTGCCAATAATCTCGCTCTTTTTTATTCTGATCGGCAAGAGAAATTCTAAATTCGTCAAGGGCAATTTTTCTTGCTTGAACTAATTTATAAGTTAATATCTTTTTATCTAATTCGGGATACTGTTCTTTAAAAAGTTGATAAATTGTGTCCTTGTTTTTTTCAGACCGTAAAATTTGTTTAACAAGATCAATTGTGACTTCATCATTTGTCAATATAGCCGAAGTATAATCCTTTGAAAGGATATCAATATTTAATAGAGCTTCATTTGCCTTAATATAAGCAGCTAGCTTTTCTATTGATGGTCTGTCTGAAATTGTAAATCCAGAATCCGAAATGATATTCTCTTCTTTCCAAAATGGTTCTTCCTTTATTTTTTTGAATTTGGAAAACTTTAGTGCGTAGTGGTGGGTTTTTTGTAGTTGTTTATCAGGAATTAGCGTTGCTTGAATTTATACCAAATAAACTACCCTGGTTTTGTCCGATAATTTTTCAGCATTAATAAAAATTGGATCAGGAAACCCAAAACCCTTTGCTTTTTTTACTTTTAAATTATAAAAATCTTGGGCGTTCATATATTTAGTTTCTTTCTTTAGCAATTAATATTACTTGTTACAAGTTATACTCTTTTTTTATATCTTTGCAATAGAAAAATAAAATTAATGATGTATTATAAATAGGATCAAAATCCTATAGAAAAATACTCCTTGACAATGAACTTTCGTTCACCTATACATAATATGTATACGAATGAATATTTATATTCAAATTTGATAAATAACCAAACGTGTTATACTAACTAAATAACCATAATATTATTATCTAAAGAATTATTGACTTAATCAATATGAGTAAAATTAGTAGAAATGAAAGAAAAACTGAAGATATCGTACGAGATCATTTTAAAAAATTTCTAAAGGATATAATTTTAGAAGAACAGTCTTCAGATACTCCTAAAATTAAGAGGCTTCTCTCCACAGCTTCAAAAAGTGGTTTAGGTCACGGCAGTCCTGAATTTATTATTCAATATAAAAATTATCCCGATTTGTTAGTTATAGTCGAATGTAAAGCTGATGTAACCAAACATGAAAGCGAAAATAAAAATCAATTTAAAGATTATGCTGTAGACGGTGTCCTACTTTATTCTTCTTATCTTTCTAAGGAGTATGACGTCATATCTATAGCTGTAAGTGGTCAAAATGAAAGAGAGCTAAAAGTGTCTCATTTTTTACAATTAAAAAATCAAAATAAAGCTATTGCAAAGTTTTCTAATAAACTTCTATCCTCCGATGATTATCTTCAAGGTTATTTAAAAAGTCCAGAAAAATTTAGACAAGATTATGAAAAATTACTTTCTTTTTCTAAAGAAATAAATGACAAAATGCATGGATATAAGATATTAGAAAGTGATAGAGGCTTACTTATTAGCTGTATTTTAATAGCTTTAGAAAACTCAGCGTTTCTTAAATCATATAAAGATTATCCAAGGGCAGAAGATTTAGCAAAATATCTTGTCGACACAGTTGAAATGGAGTTTAAAAATTCAGATATACAGGAAAATAAATTAAGAATAGTTAAGGCTCGTTTCGAATTTATAAAAACTGACACATCTCTTTCAACGATTGACGGTGTACTTAGAGAAGTGATTACTGATATCTATGAAAATATTAATTCATTTATACGTACACACAAGTATTTTGATGTTTTGGGACAGCTTTATATTGAATTTTTAAGATATGCAAATAGTGATAAAGGTCTTGGAATAGTACTCACACCTCCGCATATTACTGAATTTATGGCAAAATTGGGAGAAGTTAATAAAAATAGCGTAGTGTATGACAGTTGTGCTGGAACCGGAGGATTTTTAGTTAGTGCAATGAGTCTAATGATTAAAGATGCAAAAGATGATCAAGAAAAAATAAAGAAAATTAAACAACATCAAATTATAGGAGTAGAATATCAGGCTCATATTTTTGCCTTAGCCTGTTCAAATATGTTTATTCATCAGGATGGCAAAACGAATATTCTCAATGGAAGTTGTTTTGATAAAGAAATTATTAACGAAGTAAAAAACCATAAACCAACTGTAGGTCTTTTAAATCCACCTTATAAATCTGATAAAAAGAAAGATACAGAGGAATTAGATTTTATACTTAGCAATCTTGAATGTTTAGAACAGGGTGGAAAATGTGTAGCAATAGTACCAATGCAATCAGCATTAGCTCAAAAAGGGAAAATTTTAGAACTCAAGAAAAAACTATTAGAACAACATACTTTAGAAGCGGTATTGTCTATGCCTGATGAGTTATTTTTTAATTCTGACGTTGGAGTTGTTTCATGTATTATGCTTTTTACAGCAGGAAGACCTCATCCAAAAGGAAAAAAGACTTTTTTTGGATATTTTAAAAATGATGGTTTTATAAAACGTAAAGATAAAGGCCGTATAGACGCTTACGGCAAATGGAAGTCAATAAAAGACAGTTGGATTAAAACTTATATCAATAAAGAAAGTGTAGAAGGCACAAGTATTAATCGCATTGTTGGACCAGAAGATGAATGGTGTGCTGAAGCCTATATGGAAACTAATTATTCTAGTCTTTTAAAAGAAGATTTTGAATTTTCAATAAAGGAATTTGTTTATTTCAATGAATTATTTAATGACCAAAGACTATGAGAACCGTTAAAATAAGTGACCTGTTTGAAATTAAATACGGAAATAGTTTTGAATTGATCAATCTTACCGAATGTAAAAAAACAGATTCAGATTGTATTAACTTTATTTCAAGAACAGAAAAAAATAATGGCATCTCTGCTTATGTTGAAAAGCTTCCGAATATTGAACCAAATCTACCAAAAACTATAACCGTTGCTGTTGGCGGGTCAGTTTTATCAACTTTTTTTCAGATTCAGCCGTACTATACTGGTTTTCATGTTATGATCCTTTTTCCTAAGCAAAAAATGAGTGATATAGAAATGCTTTTTTATGCTTTTTGTATAAGAAAAAATAAATATCGTTATAATTATGGTAGACAGGCAAATAAAACTTTAAAAGACATTTTTATTCCTGAAAAAATGCCTAATGATTGGAATGATTTATCTATTAATAGTCTTAATGATTTGAATTCTAAATCCTTAATTAAGGATGGTTATAATTCAAATCTTTCAAAATGGAAGCAGTTTGGTTTAAACACTATTTTTGACATAAAGGGTAGTTCCACAACCCCGCAACAAGAATTGGAAGAATATGGAAAAGGGGGATTTCCCTATATAACAACTCAGGCAACTAATAATGGCGTAGGAGGTTCTTATGATTATTTTACCGAAAAAGGAAATGTTCTTACTATTGATAGTGCGGTATTAGGTTTTTGCTCCTATCAACCATATAATTTTTCTGCAAGTGATCATGTGGAAAAATTAATACCAAAGTTTAAAGTTAACAAATATATTGCAATGTTTTTGGTAACAATAATTAACAGAGAGCAATATAGATATAATTATGGTAGAAAATGTAGTCAAGACAGAATGAATCAAAGAAGTATTAGGTTACCTGTGAAAAATAATCAACCAGATTGGCAATTTATGGAAGATTACATAAAATCTCTCCCATATTCATCAAGTCTCTAAAAAATACTCTCAGGCTTGGGAACTTCGACG
>PCTC01000051.1:4223-5089 GCA_002786595.1 Candidatus Roizmanbacteria bacterium CG22_combo_CG10-13_8_21_14_all_34_12
GCGGTATTATCAAATTTTATTGACTTTAAAATTGAGTATCAAAAACGTTGGAGAATTAGCAATGAGTTAAAAAAAATATTGAAACAATAATGAACTACCCCACAGCCAAGCAGTCGGGGTATCAAGATCAGAACAATTGTAACTGATCTTTGTGTAATTTTATATATTCTTTTTGTCTTCCTTGTCCTTTGACGTACTCTTGGATAGCTGTTTCGCTTCCATTCTTTCCAACTGTTGAAAGGTAATATTCGTCTGACCAGAACTCTCCGCCCCACAGTTGTTTCTTTATCTCTGGTGCTTGGTCAAATATTTCTCTTGAGGTTAAGCTTTTTATTTTCCGTACCATATTGGTGGGTAATGTCATTGGTATTGTTTGTATCAAAAAATGCACATGATCATGATCTGTTCCAATCTCAAGAAAGTGCATTTCATATCGTAATGCTATTCCCAAACATGTTTCCTTCAATATTTTATCTACCTTATCTGTAATTACTACTCGTCTATATTTGGTTGGACATACTAAATGATAGATTAAGACGTTAACATTGTGACTCTTGTGAATATATATGCTCATCCTCTATTATATCCACCCGCAAGCCAAGCAGTCGGGGAATATTACCCTAAAAGAGATTCAATATTCATATTTACATATTATTGAATCCCAAGCGCTTCGTTAATTTTTTCTTTATCAAATCCCAGTACGGACACCTCTGTCCCATCATCTTTTATAATATGAGTGCAAGGAACTCCTTGGGAACCGCATGTATCGATACTGGCTTGAATTTGATCGGGCTTTTGATCTAAAAAAACATTTTCAAATTCGATATTCTTTTCTGTCAGGTACTCCTTTAACATTTTGCAATACG
>PCTC01000062.1 GCA_002786595.1 Candidatus Roizmanbacteria bacterium CG22_combo_CG10-13_8_21_14_all_34_12
ATCTGGCCAACCACTACTTCATATTTACCTTGATCAGTCCCCTGGACCTTTAAGCTATAACTACCTGACTTCGCATCAGGAATAAAGATTATTCCTTCATCCTCTGTATAGATATTATTTTCAAACTCGACCCTCATGGTCGCCGGGGATTTAATCATAAAAATTAATGATGAGGAAATTCTAGTTATTTGTCCTTCCACGATTTGATCATCACCGAAATTAATATTTAATAAGCTTAATATTTTTTTTATTGCTTCTTTTTTGGTAATAATCTCCCCATGATCAAAATAAAATTTTTCCGAATCGATATCCTGAGAAGCACTTTTACTTAAAATCAAATAATCTCCTAAGTCCGAATATGATTCTATAGGTTTCCCATCTGGATAATTTCCCAATAACTGATCAAGACCATTTTGAGGCTCAATTATGTAACCGGCCAGAGTGTTTTTATCTTTTTCTCCAAAAATTGCCGTAAACAAGGGAAAGATTTCTGAAAAAGTTTGATTATAAAAAGTTAGAAAACTATTTTTTATGGATAAATCGTTAATTGATATTTCATTCCCTGTCGTGTCTTTCAAAAAATTAAAAGTCGGAAATACATCTTTTGCTACTGGAAATCTATTAGCAATCGTCACACGATCACTTTCCAATGTTGATTTATTTAAGATTAAAACAATTTTTTCCGCCAGCCATAAAAATGTATTAGCCCGATCAATTTCTCCGGCTTCTAGTGGTTTGTAAAATTGAGCAGCCCCAAAATGCGGTGAACCCACCGAAATAATCTGATTGATTTTTTCTTTATTTTTTTGGGCAAAGATTCGACCGACTAAGCCGCCCAAGGAATGGCCAACAATATTCATTTTTTGATTAGGATCATCATTCCAAATTTTCGTCTGAAGATAACTATAAAAATCATCGGTGGTTTTTTCTATTGATTGACGCCAGTCATAAGGAAACAAAAATAGATTAACGTTTTCCTGATAGCCAATATTCTTTAAAGTATTTATTAGACCATCATATTCCTTAACAAAATTTTGTAATTTCCAGGCAGAATAATCTACCGTTTGATTGTGTAAAATTGCCTCTCGATTCCATGAAGCCATAAAGCCGGGAATAATTATAATAGGGGTTAGGGCGTAGGGAGTAGGGATTAGGGTAGGAGTCGTAGTAGGAACTAACGTTGGCGACGGTGTTGGCGTTGGTGTTGGCAATAAACACGCTTGCCCAGTGCATGCCAGATTCAGACGCCATCGAGAATCGCTTCCTAACCCTGAATAATATAATTTCAAACCCCCATTATCGTTCAAAATTGACGGAAAAATCATGTGTCTCTGATCATAACTTTGGTCACGAGTTAATTGATAGCCTTGATCTTCAAAATTAGAATCACAAGATAAAGGTAAGGAAGTCTTTGCCAATCTAATTCCAGAACTGTCTGATTTATGATAAAAAAGATAAAGATTATTATTTTCCTGATAAGGAAAAGGGCCGTCCCCTCCGTATAAAAAAGCATATTGGCAACGTTGCCAAGTAACTAAATCATCAGAATAAGCCAATTTTATTTTAAAACCGTCTCCTCCCCAAGCTCCGAAAAACAAATATGTCCGATTATCCTGTTTAAATGGTCTCCCAGCAAAAACTCCTTTTTTTTCTGAATAATTGCTCGTGTTTGGCATTATAACTTGGGAAAGATTTGATGAACAATTAAAATCAAAGTCACAAGTACTTGAATAAATTCTGTAAACAGTGTTATCGTCATATCGAGTAAGAAATAAAAGATAACCTGTTTGCGTTTTTATGACACTTGGGTTTGATAAATCCGCACCCGTATTTAATACTTCTTTTTTCATCTGCCAATCAACACCATTTGTAGACTCAAAATAACCTAAAGAATAATATGTCTCTGGAGGTTTGTTGATAGCAAAAATTCCTTTGTAAATATCGCCTTCTTTAAAAATATTTGCTTGAAGTTGATTTGCGTAGTTATCAATGTAAGAAACTGACAGAGGATTGTTTGTTAATTTTACAAACTCAAAAGCAAAAACATCTTTTGAAAATAAAATACAAATAGAAATAATAAAAAAAATATTCAGTATTTTTTTAAACATATTTTCTGTATTGTCAATTCTTGGTCTGGATTCCCTCCTTCAAAGAAATGACGCAAATATTACTTTATAAACCTTATAAACTCATTCGTCTACCGCTTATAACCTACAAAAGTATGTTTTTGGAGTGTCAAATCAAGTTATTTTCTTCGATAGATACCCGACTTTGATGAAGCTGAGCCAAAGAATAAAACCAATAGTATTTTGGATAACTGTCAACCATTTAGATGTGCTAAAACGAAACACCCAGATACAATAAAAAGATAGTAGGAATATCATTATTAGGATGAGTAGCTGAAAATATTTTTTTGGTTTAATCAAAATCAAGAAGGGGATTATCCAGACAAAATATTGGATAGAAAAATTAGTTGTAAAAATAAAAAAGAAAAATAATAACTGAAGAATATTTTTTATTAAATTTTTTTCCTTATTAAAATATGAATAGCCAAAAAAACTTATTAAGAATATTAAAGTTGATAATTTTTGCCAAAATATTCTTGTTTTTCCTAATAATACCCATGGGCCCCATATACCCCACAAACCTTGGTAACCGATTAATGTTTTGCCAATATCAATTGGATTAGCTTTAAAGAAAATACAATAGAGTGTTGTAAATAGTACGGGAAAGAACATAATTAAAATTGTTAGTTTCTTATTTTTAATTTTTTTTCCGAGCGGCATTAAAAATAAAATCGGCCAAGTCTTTGTGAGAATCGCAAACGAAAAACTCAAAACAGATAATAACTCTTTTTTTTTATTTAATAAATAGATTGTTAAAAGAATAAAAAACACCGGAATAACATCAAACTGTCCATGCAATGTGGTTACCAAAATTGTTACGGGATTAATAGCGTAAAAAAAGGCCGTCTTTAAATTTTTCTTTAAAAGTAAGTAAACCAAATACAGAATTCCAAGATCAAATATAATATTTATAAACTTTATAATCGTTATAACGATTATTTTGCTTTGATCAAAATAGACCGCCATCGCCTCAACATAAAGAAAAAACGGCAGATACGGGTGATGAAGATTGGCAATATCTGGATAGATATTGATTCCCTTTAAAGTTAGTTCCCCAACTTGAATATAAGATTGAAGATCATAATTTGTGACATTGCGGAATAAATATAGGGAAATTAAACGGATCAATAAAGCGGTAATAAATATTTTTTTCATTTACTTTATGAACTTTATCGACTTTATAACTTTATGAACTTATTATCAGTCGGTTATAACCTACAAAATAGCTTGTTTATATTGCTATATGGCTATATTGTTCTCGATATACCACATTAGTGACGGTGTATAATATAGCCATGAGCGCAAAACTATCGGTTTTGATGATCACAAAAAACGCGGCTGAGACTTTGGAAAAATCCTTGGCTTCAATAAAAAAAATTGCCGATGAAATTATCGTTGTTGATAGCAAATCAACTGATCGAACAGTTGAAATAGCTCAAAATTACCTCGCTAAAGTCTATGTAAAAGAATTTACTGATATTGGAAAACAACGGATGTTTGGTCTATCAAAAGCAACGGGTAAATGGGTTTTGATTTTGGACTGTGATGAAATAGTTTCGAAGAATTTGATGAAGGAAATCAAGTCAAAGATAGACAACACACGAATAAAAATCAACGGTTACTACATTCCTTATCAAAACTTTTTTTTAAATATGCCACTTCAATTTGGTGGAGAAGATTATAAAATGCTTCGACTTTTTCGACGTATTAAGCTATATATTGAACCTTCGCTTGTTCACAATAAAATGGAGATTAAAGATGAAAAAATAGGTTATTTAAAAGAAAAAATATTTCATCATTCATATCGATCGCTTCCCCAAATGTTTGTAAAATTTACTGATTATGGAACCAGAATGGCCAAAGAAAAATATTTATCCGGCGAAAAATCTTCATTTAAAAAAGTATTTA
>PCTC01000053.1:0-3003 GCA_002786595.1 Candidatus Roizmanbacteria bacterium CG22_combo_CG10-13_8_21_14_all_34_12
AGATAAAAGTAAAGAGCGAAATGGGTAGGGGGTCAGTATTTACTATTATTCTTCCTTTAGTTAAATAGAACTAAGAATTATTTAAACCTGGAAAAGTATTTATCAATATCGGGTCTAAGTTCAATCCCTGCTTTTTCAAAGCAGTCGAGCAAATCTATATACGTATTCTTTCCACCTAAAAAATCCCAGAATTCTCCCGCTATCATGAGTTCATTCTTTAGATCCAACATACCTTTCATTGTCCAACGAGCATAAGGTTTTGGCTCATAAGGATTGTAAGGGATAGAAATTAGAGTGTGGATTTTTGCTTTTGGATTTTGGTAAAAATATATCGCTAACCATTGAAGTAAGTTACGTTTATAAGACGTAAAATCAGTTATATTCGGTTTAACTGTTTTTAAATCAAACATAAACACTTCGTTATTTTTTGAAACTAAAAATAAATCTACATTAACTGATTTAAGATTATTTTCTTTTCCGGCTTGGGAGACTTTTCTTATTCTTTCTATTTCATCAAGTTTATCAACGTCTTTTCCCATAGAAAGATTGTTTAGAATTTTTTGAATTTCCTTTTGTGCGGTTTCCGTAATGATACTTCCGAGTTTAAATTGAGTCTCAACAGTTTTAAAATTTGGTTTCGCTAATTCTTTAGCAACAGGTTCATAAATAGATGTTCCAAATGTGGTATTCAAAGATTGAATAAATGAAAATAAAGCCATTCTATCTTTACCTAGCAAACGGTAATGAAAAGGCATGTTTTGAGTTTCCGGTAGATAATGAAGAAACTTATCTCTCAGACAATTTTTTATTGTTTCTACGATATGATTTTTATTGTTAATCATTTTTTTTCAGATGAAAAATAATTTCTGAATAAGGTGATTTGTCCCTTTCGGTACGATTTAAAACAGGCCTTTTAAACTGATTTATTATAACAAATCCTGACTTTTCTGCTATCCTTGGATAAAGATTATACTTATCATTAGCTACCAAGAACACATTTGGTTGATCTACTAAGTATTTTTTACAGTTAATCAGGACCTGCGAAATGCCTTCGATATAAGATTTTCGTGCTTCTAATCCTTGTCCTTTATAAAGTGGCCCTATTTCTAGTTCATCTTTTCTTTCAAAACCAAACAAATCATATGCATAAGCATGTTGTTCGTGATAATCTATCTGGCCAACATAAGGTGGAGAAGTGAAAATGCCTTTTATTTTTTGTTTTCTCAAAATTTCAAAAAACGATTTGTTTCTTTTCTCTACTTCTTTGAATATATTAACCGATCTCGAATCAGCAGTGATAGATACCCAAGAAGCCCTTGTTTTAAGAATATAGAATGTTTTTAGGCGGTAATAAGTATCTTCGGCATAACGATTAAACCAATACCTAATCGTGAAAAGAGGTTTACAGATTTTTTTGTGCTTAAAACAATAATAAGGAGTAATCTGAGGTTTGATTAAAGTGGCCAAATCTGAATGAGTAGTAGCACGGCAGGATCTAATTGTCCGGCTTAAAATAATAGCGATGATTTTTTTTATTTTAGAGTCTTTTATTTTTTTAAGTTGATTAAAAGCAAAGTTAATTTCTTCACGAACGTTATCTATATACCATTTATCTAAGAAAGTTTTATTTTTTTTCTGAAGAAGTTTTATGCTATATTTCTTAACAAGGTTATCATAAAAAAATAATATTTCTTTTTCTTTAATTTTGCCAAAATCATCATTTTCGATTTTTTTTATGTAAAAATACTTATTATTTATTTCAAATATTTTTTGATTGATCTCTTTTTCAAATGAAAAAATTTTATTATCAGCCTCAAAGTCAAAAATGCTTTTTTTTATTTCTTCTATTTTTTCTTTGAGAAGTATAAAGTCATAATCAATTAGTTTTACCTCAGTTACCAAACTGTTAAATCTAGAAATATCAATTCCAATTGAGTGAATTCCCAGTTCATTAGCTTGTACTAAAGTAGTACCGCTGCCAGCAAAAGGGTCAAATATTATATCTCCAGGTTTAAAAAAGATAGTTTTTTTAAAATCGTCGGTATGATTATCCAAAAAATACTCAACTAATTGGGGGATGAATTTCCCTTTATAAGGGTGAAGTCTATTGACATGCTTGGTAGTATCACTTTCTTTGTAGTTATCAAATGACAATGACCAGTTTAGGTCGTTTCCGAGCCGTTCCTTCCAAGCTTGTTCTCGTCGACTGTTAAAAGATTGATAATACACTTTTAGATCGTTTATATCTACTGAAGTTAAGCCGTTATCTTTGTATTTTTTAATTTTTCCGTATTGAATGAGATAAGAGATATTTGATTCTAAAACATTCTTTTTAAGATAATCAGACGCCCAAATACTTGCCTGTTTTATTGTTAAAAGATTACTATGTTGGAGATTCATAATTATTTTAAATGATAACAGATTTAAAAGTAATTAAGTAAGAAATTAAATAGTTTCTTTCTTCATAATTTCTTAATGACCATTTGGGTATCTTTAAGTCATGGATTTCATTAAATGAATATTTTATTTGAAACATCAATTATTGCTTCCTTTTTAGGAGGAATGCTGGCATTATTTGCTCCCTGTTGTATCACTTTTATGTTACCTGCCTATTTCGCTTATACGTTTAAACAGAAAAAAGCTATTCTCTTGATGACTTTTGTTTTTTTTCTTGGAGTGGCAACAATTTTAGTGCCAATCGGTTTAGGGATTTCATTTTTAAGCCAACTTTTTAAGGGCTATCATACGCAAGTATTTTATCTTGGAGGGTTATTAATGTTATTTTTAGCCTTCCTCTCGTTTTCCGGAAAAAAATTTAATCCTCCTTTTAAAACAGCACCATTATTAAAAAAACACGATGTTCTCTCTGTTTTTGGACTGGGATTATTTTCCGGTCTGGCCTCTTCGTGTTGTGCGCCGGTTTTAGCGGGAGTTTTAACTTTAACTGCTCTTTCGGCAGGCACTTTTCAGGCTCTGATTCTTTCTTTAGTCTATGTTTTTGGC
>PCTC01000053.1:3022-4043 GCA_002786595.1 Candidatus Roizmanbacteria bacterium CG22_combo_CG10-13_8_21_14_all_34_12
TTTTGGCTTATTTTTGGGATGGTTTTAATTTTGCCGAAAGTAAATTGGTAAGAGGAATGGGAAAATATACCAACGTTATTACCGGTGTTGTTTTTTTATTGATTGGAATATACATCTTGTATTTAGCTGCGATGGAGAAAATCACCTCTGTTTCGCCGTCTCAAGCATTATTTATTGCCAAGATGGTATTAATCCAGAAAAAAATATTGACATTTACCAATTATGTTCCTGATTGGATATTTCTGTTACTAATTTTATTAGTGGCCGTTTATTTTTTTGTTAAAGGTAAAAAAAACTCTTAACAAAATCTTAATCATTAAAAGTATATAAATGGAAATATGATTAATAATAATGATCCAACCAACTCTTCTGACCAAATCGTCGTCACGATGACCAAAGATAAAATGTTAACGTATTCGCTCATTGTTCTTATTATTGCGACGGTTGTGGTTGGGTATTCGATGATCAGCGGTAAAAATCAGGTAAAGGCTGATATGGCTACCGTTGATCCGATGGCTGATCATCATGGCGGAGGTGGAACTGCGAATAATAAAAAATTTCAGCCATTGGCTCCGGGGACGATTGCTCCGGATTTTAGTCTCATCTCAACGAATGGACAGACAGTTTCTTTAGCCGATTATAAAGGAAAAAACGTCCTATTATTTTTTAATGAAGGTGTGATGTGCAGCCCGTGTTGGCAGGAGGTATCTAGGCTGGAGCGATTTAAAGATGATTTTGCCAAATTAAATACAGTAATTATTCCCATCAGTGTTGACGATCAAAAAACTTGGGATCCGATTTTAAAGGAAGAAAGAATCACGACTCCAATTTTGATTGACGCGGAAAGAAAAGTGTCGAAGGTATACAAAATCCTAGGTACGCCGTCGTCGATGCATGATGACCGGCCCGGTCATACCTACGTCCATATTGACCCTCAAGGTAAAATTCACGCCTCATCTGATTTTCCTAATATGAACGTTCCGACCAATGTCCTGTTACAACACATTCAAGAATTTAATAA
>PCTC01000053.1:4053-4318 GCA_002786595.1 Candidatus Roizmanbacteria bacterium CG22_combo_CG10-13_8_21_14_all_34_12
CAGTTGTGAAAATGCCAAACAGATAATCAACGAGATTAAAAATAAATTTCCCTATCTAAAACTTCAGATTGAGGAAATCGATATCACAAGTCTGAAGGGACTGGAACTGGCGATTGAACATTCGGTTATGTCTAATCCGGGAATAATTATTAACGAAAAATTGTTTTCGTCAGGACACCTTGACAGGGATAAATTTTTCGATAAAATCCTTGCCTTATGAAATATGAATACGGTAATTGGTTCCTTGTTGTCATAAGTATTGTTC
>PCTC01000039.1 GCA_002786595.1 Candidatus Roizmanbacteria bacterium CG22_combo_CG10-13_8_21_14_all_34_12
TCAACTAACTTTTGTAAATAAAAAGTCATAACTATCGCTACAACTTTTTTATTTATCAGGGTCCTATTCCAAATAACTTTATAAAGCTCCTTTCGGACAACAATTACATGCAAAGCGTGGCTACACAACTGGCTTTCATAAAAGATTTGCAACAATCAGAATTAGCAGAATCAATAGCCTAATTTACACCTTTTCAAAAAATTAAACCTAGTCCTAACGACATTATAACTTCTATCCGAACACCAAGACTTTATCACTCTCTTCAACCATTTTGAGTAGGTCTGACATTGTGGAGATAGGACAGACTCCAGCCTCCTTTTTGCCGCGGATTTCCAAACACGAGCCACAAGCATACAGCACACCTTTAAGTTCTTTATATTCAGCAACTTTTTTAGAAATATCAAAATCTTTAGTGTCTGGGATGGTATCAAGTTCTGCTCCTTCACTCATCAGAAAAATACTTACTTCATGATTTGCTTTGAGCGATGTAATACCGAAGCGGAATGTGTTCCAGACATGCTCTGGCTTATTTGATTGTAATACGATACCTATTTTCATAAACAGATTAACTTAATTCTTTTTTCTTTTCTTCAAACTCCTGTTTGTCTACCTCTCCACGAGCATAACGTTCTTTGAGGATATCAAGAGCTGACTTGCTCGAAGTGTCGCCCTTTGACTGAGTTGAAAGCCAGCGCACCAAAGCGACGATACCTATTATTACAAGAGCCCAAAACAGAATCATAAAAATCCAACCAAAGAAACCGAAACCATAACCAAAGTTCATCATATTATTTGTGTTATTACTACTAAAAGGAGATGACCATCCTCCCCACATCATATTCATCATCGGCATCCAACCACCACTTCCCATAGGGAATGAGGCAGAAGCATCACAGCCAGAAAGCCGTTTACCCATTACAACATGAATTTGTTCCTCGCCATCCTCTCCATGCATTCGTATCATCATTTCATTCATTGCCGCATGCGAATCGCCAAGCATTTGACCCATGAAGTACTCCCCGAGAACACCAAAGTCATCATCAGACAAGTCTGAACATTCAACTTCTTTTGACTGAAGCCGTTGCCAGACAATCTCGCCCTCCGCTTCTTCGCGAGCCGTGTGGTCGTCAGTTTGAGCCAATGCTTCGTGGCTTATGACCAAACCACCGAAAAGAAAGACGGTAGCAATGATGGAGAATAATGCGAACTTTTTCATATATTCATTATCTCACAATATACGATTCTCGTCAGTTTTTCTGGATTTAACATAAGCGTAACGGAATTATAATTGCTACTCATTACCTGGAATATCTTCCCACTCGCCATTTTTATTTTTTCGCCTCCTCATTACTTCTGGAGGAAATCTTGTCCATTTGCCTCTTTTCCCGCTAACCATTCGCTTCACTATCATTTGGTCAGATTCACCTGGCTTTGTAGGCTGTCGCGTTCCTTCGGTTTTGGCTTTTTGTTCCAACTCTCTAATATTATCGTAGAACTCTTTACCGATTGGACTATTTGGTTTTGGTTCTGGATTACTCCTCTCTTTCCATTTTGGAGGCATATACTTATCCCAAAGACGAGTAACTAAAAATGATGCGTCATGCGGTGGTGAATGTGCAAAAACATACACACCTCTGGCTTTGGTGTCCGCAGGTAATGCATCATAATGCGTATCAAGTTTCTTTAGGTCTTCTTTCAATTCCTCACCTGAGACAAAACTTTGATTGGAATCCAAAAATAAGGGAGCCAACACTTTGTGTAATTTGTCGTTTGAAACAAAGATTTTACAAAATGGAAGATAATATAAATAAGCGATATCGATTTTATGGCTCGACCTACCTCTTCCAATAAGGTCAGCGCCTATTCCAAACATGAAAACCAAATCAATACAAAGAACATGTGAGAAGTAGGGTGCGAATTGTCTTATCTGTGGTTGTCCCTCTTTTCTCCATCGGCTCACAATTTCCTCTTGAAATTTTGGTGTTACTCCAATGGAAGCCAGCCCTGTCCTTAAAATTGTTTCTTGGTCAGGATTATCAATATATTTGTCAGCCATTTCCCTCACTTCTTTCAGTGTTTTTGGTTTTGGATGTCCCGCAAATGCTTTTTGGTAATAAGAGTATATTTCTTCCAAGTCTACATTACTCAAACCATCACGCCACTGTTTAGCATAGGAGCGTTCCAATTCCAAAAACTTATGCTCCTGCCACCTTTTCATAGCCTGCTCCTCTTGTGATTCTTCGAAATAAGCACCAGTTCGTCCGCCTAATTCAACATACCTACCACCTCCGATAACTGGTCTACCGTCCATTTCCATTTTTTCTGCTCCTGACAATTCACCTTCAAGTAAAGTCCGATGATGAACATTTGCTTTTGCGTGTAAATCTGGGGTTCTGTATGCAAGACTACCCACAATATCTTCAGGGGTACGGCCAGTCCTTGTGCTTTTGTGTAAGTCGGCAAGAGTTTCAACAAAAAAGAGAGGCGTTATGTTTGAAAGGAAAAACTGGTCAAGCCATACTGCTTCATCAGGATTTAGACTCTCAAGAAAAGATTTATCGAATATAAGTGATGGCCCCATGTATTCATATGATTATTCAAACAACTCGGCAACCTTTTTTGCTGTCTTGAATTTGTCGTGATTGGTATAGCGGATACTTTGCATCATTCCGCGAGGTGCATCGGCGACAGGAATAGGGTTCTCCAATTCCTTCGCTGGTTCTGAAAATATCAACTTATATTTTCCTTCTTCTCCATAAGGCTCGATTCTCTCCACTGATGCTATATGGGTTACTGCCGAAATTGGAGCCGTTTGATAAGCGGCAATGTATTTAATTTTCTCTAACATCCCTCCCGATATACGGATAGCCCACCATGCATTTTGTCCGACAAATACTCTATCAAAACCATCCTTTTGAGCAGGTACAATAATGGTGTCTTTATCATCTTTAGACACCTGTTTTGTTTCAGGGCGAGCTATGGTCTTCGGCATTTCAAATGCCCGCAATCCCGCGAGCGGTAATGTTTGATAAATCTCATTAAGGAAGACTTGCATGTCTGCTCGCTCAGATTCAGAAATTGTTGGTTCTTGTGGACTATTCCCATTTTCGAGAATACTTTGATTCACTTCTTGTGCGCGTTTTACTAACGCATATTCAAGCCATTTAGCATGAGCAGAATTGAGTTTGTTTGCCGAAACGAAGACAATCGCTTTGTCCCAAAAGTCTTTATTCTTGTCGTGTTGTTCCATGCGATTGCGTACATTATCCGCTTGACCAACATAAATTGTTGGCAGGTCATCATCGGAGCTTGCGTAACCACTGAGAATATAGATACCTGCGTTTGTAAGCTCTTTGCGTGTTTTTAAGTTGTTCCACTTTGTACGAGGAAAAGCAAAGAAAATACCAGTAGAGCTTAGGCGGTCGATAATACGAATACCCTCTGGGTCGCCCTCGGGAACATATATGCGAATTGTGAATGGGTTAGACATGTTAGTTAAAAATGAATGACAAATATTCTTTTATGTTTTCCCAAGGTAGTAACGCTATAAAAATAACGATGTATAAAATTATAAAAACCCAAGGAATTTTTATTTCAATATGCGAAAAAGGCCAGTATTTTTCTTTATCCTCACCACGGCCTAAAACATCCCATTCAGTATCGTACAAAGACAAGGGTAACCTACTTTCAATTGCATGTATCACTGTGAATTTACCTGTATTCAATCCCTTGTATGAGTAAATAATTCGATACCAGAAATAACAAATAATCATGCCAGCGATGAGTGCAAACAATACAAGCACTACAGATGAATCGCCGAACTTTCCAACGATAAAGCCGAGAGCCGCCAAGAGAGCCGTATTTAATCCAAGAAAAAACTCGTTGGTTTTCTGTCTGCGGTCACTTACTTTTTCATGCGAATTTATATAGAGCTTATACTGTTCCAGTAGATGTTCCGTATAGGTATCATCTTCGGAGCTGTCGCTGAATAATTTT
>PCTC01000021.1 GCA_002786595.1 Candidatus Roizmanbacteria bacterium CG22_combo_CG10-13_8_21_14_all_34_12
AAAAATTATAGGAGTTGATCCGATTGGATCAATTTTTTATCAGTATTTTAAAACAGGAAAGTATCCAAAAAGACTTAAAACCTGGAAAATGGAAGGTATCGGCGAGGACTTTATTCCAAAAACAATCGATTTTTCCGTAGTTGATGATGTTATAAAAGTTAATGATAAACAGGCTTTTTTGACGGCCAGAGCGCTATCAAAAAAGGAAGGAATATTGATCGGTGGAACCAGCGGTGCCGCCCTTTATGCAGCTCAAAAAGTTTCAAAAAATTTAAAGAAAGGTTTGGTTGTTGTAATCTTTCCTGATTCTGGTCGCAGTTATCTTTCTAAATTTTATAACGATGAATGGATGAAAAAGAACGGTTTTACAAATTATTAATTATTTTTATATTATGAAAGGTTTCACAACCAAAGCTTTGCATACCTATTACAAACCAAATAAGGAAGACGGGGCCATCATTCCGCCGATTCATTTAAGCACAACTTTTAAATTCGGTAATGAAGGTGGATATTATGATGGTTCGATTCCCCGTGCTGAATGGGAAGCTAGGAATAAATTTCAATTCAATAATGATTATAGGCACTATGATTATTCACGTACCATTAATCCAACGAGAATTATTTTGGAGCAGACGCTGGCAAATCTTGATGGTAATTCTTTTGGTTTGGCTTACAGTTCCGGTTCCGCAACTTTGGCAAATGTTGTGGCTTTGTTAAAACAAAGCGAGTCAATATTATTTTCGAGCGATGCTTATGGAGGGACGTATCGTTTTATTGTTCGGGTTGCTGGTAATCAAGGTATCCAATACAAAATTGTTGACCTGACCGATTACATTAAAACAGAGGCATTATTAAAAATTGGAGGTATAAAAATTATCTGGGTAGAAACTCCAACCAATCCCTTACTTAAGGTTATTGATATTTTTAGATTGTCCAAACTCGCTAAAAAATATAAATCTTTACTTGTGGTTGATAATACTTTCGCTTCTCCCGTCATTCAGCAACCGGCCAAATTAGGGGCTGATATTGTTGTTTATTCAACAGCTAAATATATAAATGGCCACAGTGATATCATTGGAGGTGCTTTAACAACAAGCAACAAAGAGCTGTATACAAAATTAAAATTTTTGCAAAATGCGATCGGGACCATTCTTTCGCCCTTTGATTCTTGGTTAACTTTGAGAGGCTTAAGAACTTTGGAGTTGCGAATGGCCCGTCACATTGATAATGCGGAAAAAATTGCCAATTTTTTAAATAAGCATAAAAAAATAAAGAAAGTTTATTATCCAGGACTCTTTACAGGCGAACAAAAAAGGATTGTTTCAAGACAGATGAAGCGTCCAGGCGGAATGTTGTCTATTGAGATAAAAGAAAAGTATAATGTTAAAAAATTTCTAACATCTTTAAAGTATTTCCCATTGGCGGAAAGTTTAGGGGGAGTTGAGTCGCTTATTGATCATCCGGCCTCGATGACTCATGCCTCAATACCAAAAGAAGAACGGGAAAAAATAGGTTTAACAGATGGATTATTAAGAATATCTGTTGGAATAGAGAACATTGAAGATCTAATTGCGGATTTAAAACAAGCTTTTGATAAAGCTTGATAAGTATTGCTTTTTATTGTTGACAAAAGATTGAAAATCTACTACAGTATGTAGTATATGAAAATATTTATAATTGGTTTGAAGAAAACGTTCTCAAAATCATATTCTTGGGCTTTGACTGTTTTTATTGCCTTGAATGTTCTTCTGCTTTACTTTTTCTTATTGATTCAAAAAACAACCTGGGCGGCTTTCTGGCAGTCAAATACGGCTTTTTATAGCTGGTCTCAAATAGTATTAAGCATTGTTAACGCTGTCTTAATCGGTGCTTCCGTATCAATGCTTTTTGAAGTAATTAAAGAAAAGAAAAAGACCTCGAGGACTTCTTTTTTACAGACTTTTGCCTCATTGCTTTTTTCGGCGGCAGCAACTGGTTGCTCAGTCTGTAGCGCTTTTCTTCTACCTCTTTTGGGTATTGCCGCATCGTTGACAGCCCTGCCATTTGGGGGATTAGAGATAAAATTATTATCTGCCCTGCTCCTTATATATACTATCTATGAATACGCAAAGATCACCAGCGGGTTATGTAAGATACCAAAAGAAAAAGTTGCCTCATTCAAAGAAGGTCAGTTAGAGCTTAAAATTAATAGGAAAACTTTATCTCAACTTCGACCATTGGCATTTCTCATTATTTTTGTTGTTATCGTTTATGCGCTTCCTCGACTGCCAAAAACTTGGCGTCTGCAAACGCAAAGAAAAATTATGCCAACGACCGCAGATATTAAACAGAGTCAGTCGGCCGGTATATTCGCCCAGATCAATCCTCCCGAAGGGTATGAAATGAAGACGAAATATAATGATATTGGGCCTTCGATGCTGGAAATGGGCGTCATTGATCTTGATAAATTCAAGCAAACGTATGAAAAATCTGGTCAACCGTTGACTAAGGAACAGATTGATATTTTAACCAAAGGATCTAATAAAAAAATAATAATTACCCCTGATAATTCTTACTTCCTTTTGAATTTTTTCTGGGCGTTTGGTTTAGCTAATCAGACAAGGATTCTCACCGAGGGAGACATGATCAAATACGGTGAAGGTCAAACCGGCAATTTTGCCTCAACCGGGGGATGGACATTAGCCAAGGGAGACTCAATGCAATATTACTCAAAAAAAGCCATTGTTCCTTTAACAAAAGTACAGGAGGATTTAGTCAATAAAGTCGCCTCAGGCGTTTATCGACCCTGTTGTGGCAATTCAACCGCTTTTCCAGACTGTAATCATGGTATGGCCCTACTTGGAGTATTTGAGTTGATGGCGGCTCAAGGAGCCACGGAATCGGAAATGTTTCAAGCCGGAAAACATATCAACTCATTCTGGTTTCCGGGGACAGCCTTTGACACGGCTTTGTATTTTAAAAATAAGGATGGAAAAGAATTTAAAGACATTGATCCCAAAGTATATTTGAGTAAAGATATTTTTTCTGCTTTTGGAGCACAAACTGTAAAAAAATGGTTGATTGACAAAGGAATTCAAGAAAAACCACCGGCTCAAGGAGGAGGTTGCGGCGTCTAATGAAAATATGGAACCAGATGCAATTCCAAAACAGATTGAGAATTTAAAAAGCAAACAACAGTTAACTAGAAAAGAACGAAGATATTTACAAAAACTGGAAAATAAATTATCTGAAAAAAAAGATTCCAATAAGCCTTTTAATATAAAACAGGTATTAGCTAAAATATCGATTATTATTTTAGTTTTACTAGTCATAGCCGGAATTATGTGGTTCGTCGCTTCAAGACCGAATTTACCACCAATTGATCTGGCAGGACACATCGAACAAAATCCAAGCGCCCACATTTTAGATCAACCAATGCCCGAATTAATCCAAAAACATATGCTTGAACATGCTGATGGAAAGGGAAAGTCGGGTATTTTGATTCAATATAACTGCAAAAAATATAGCTGTGAAAAAAATCTGATTGATAAATTAAAAACTTTGGTAAAAAAATATCCGGAAAATGTCTACTTGGCCCCAAATAATTATGACGGGAAAATAATTATAACCAAGCTAAATCAACGCAAAATTTTATCTTCATTTGACGAAGGACAGATCGTCGATTTCATCACCAATAAATAACTTAAGAAAATCTTAATCTCGGAGCAGTTAATATATAACTCAT
>PCTC01000060.1 GCA_002786595.1 Candidatus Roizmanbacteria bacterium CG22_combo_CG10-13_8_21_14_all_34_12
ACTTCTTTTGAGTTTTCGCCAAAAGGGATAAAGACAAAGAAGACAGAGTTAGGGACGACCACAATTGGGTTGGAAAAAAAAGATTTAATAAAAGAGGATTTTAAGGTTTTATCAACGAATAAAGAAATAATTCAGATTGAAACTATCACTAATAAATTTTCGAAAAAAGAATTTAATATTCAATCAAAGAATCAGTTTGAATTCAGGTTAAACACTTTTAACTTTCCTGGATGGGAAGCACGACTGGATGGCAAAGAAATTAAAATAAATAACAACAATGACTACAAATTAATCACAGTGCTTGTTCCTGAAGGTAATCACAATCTGTCTTTTATTTTCAAAAATACTTTGGTACGAAACATTGGAAATGTTATTTCATTCATAACTATTACTTTTATATTATTATTTTTTATAAGAAGATGCTCAAAAAATTCTTAAAGTTAATTAATAGCGATATTTTTTTCTTTTCACTGCTATTTTTACTGGTTCTTATTTTGTTTAAAAACGCTTTTTCCATGCAATTCTTTCGAGATGACTTTTTCTTTTTAAAAATAAGCGACGCAAAATCATTCTCTGATTTTATCAATTTTTTTTCACCAATAAGAACTTATTCCTATAAGCCATTAGCGTCAGAGGTATTTTATTTTTTCCTAATATCTATCGGTAAAAATATTTTCATTGGTCATTTACTTGTTTTTTCCGTTTATTTTATCGGTCTTTATTATTTGAAAAAAACGATAATGCTTCTGACAAATAATAATTTATTTTCAAGACTGACAGTCTTTTTTTATGCTATTAGCTTCATTCACGTATTCCAATTATTTTTATTTGCCACATTCCAGGAAGTTATGCTTTTTACTTGCATAGTCCTTTCTTTTTACTATTATCAAAAAAATAAAACATTATTAAACTTACTGTTTTTTTTAGTGGCTTTATTATCAAAAGAGACTGCAATATTATTTATAGTTTTTTTAACAGCATTTGAGTTTGTTTGTAAAAAAAATACTTTCATTAAAAAATTTCCTTCGCTTGTAGCAAATATTATTTTGGCAGCTATTTTTTTGTTCGTATATAAATACAGTCTCAGTCATGTTACATTACTTGACAACTACAAGCTTCACTTCAATAATCCAAAACTAATCGTCAATAATTCAATGTGGTATTTTTTATGGTCATTAGGATTTCCAAATTTTTTATCGGATGTCTTTAGAAGTTTTCCATTTCGACCTTTGCCTGATTTTTGGAAGGCCTTTGCTTCTCCTGAATTTAAAATATATTTCTATAGCCTTATTACTTACTATTTAGTTTTTTTCGTTTCCATATCAATATATATTGTTAAAAATGCTTATAAAATAGTAAAAGTCTTTAGAGATTTCTCTTATTCTTTGGTGAGTTTTTTTATTTTTTTAGGTCCAATATTGCTTTTTTCTCATAAATGGATGGATAGGTTGACGCTACCTTTAATCTTTATAATTTTGTTGAAATCATATTTTGTTTTTTTGTTTATTTCATCAAAAGAAAAATTATTCAAAATTTTTGCTTTTATCATAATTTTCTTATTTATTTTTTGGAATTTTTTTGGTATTAAAGTCCATGAATCTTCAAGTGGATACAATATATTGAATAAAATTTCTAAAAATGCCAGTATTTATTTTTATCGCAATAAAAATGAAATATTAAAACATAAATATTTATTTTTTTATGACCCAATTTATAAAGGAAAATTGATAAAACCTTGGGGTGGATCAGAAAAATTGGCAAATGTATTTTGGGGCCAGTATTTTGTTTCCTATTATTTTCCAAACAGCAATATAACCGCCTTATATAATTTTGAAAACAAAATAATCCCCTCAGATTCTTTTGTAGCTACTTCTAGTGAAATTTTATTATTTAATATTAGTCAACTCAAATAAATAGTAGCGGTTCGTAATGTATCTTAGAAAAAGTTAAATTATTATTTATTTAATACATTAATTGTTAGACTTTCTTTAGAAAGAATAAGGTAGGCAGTTAAACCATTATAATAATATATCTTTTCTCGAAGATTATCCCTTCCAAGTCCTATTGGTTTAAGGTCGCTTTCTTTTAAAATACATATTACTTTCTTTTTTATGCATATGGTTAACGCCTTGTCTCTTATCCAATCATTTTCAATAATATTGATTTTTTTTGTTACAAAATTTTTACCAAATATCGGTAAATATTTAATAAAACTTGAAGCATCTTTCGATACATATACAAAATTAAGATTTTTAGCATTTGTTTCTAAAAATTTAGATATTTTTTCCTCAGAAAAACCCCAATCGCTTGAATTTTTTATATCAAAGTGAAAATAAAAAAGCTCCTGATAAAAAATAAAACCACAAATAATTAATGGCATAATAAACCAAGCTACAGTAGCCCTTTTACTCATTAAAGATGAATATCCAAAAGCAATAACAAGACCTATGCTATAAAAAATAAACATAGATTTATTAGAAATAATAAGATTACTTGGAGTAATAAAAAACCATATAAAACCAATTAAAAAAATTTCAAAAATAATTCTTTTAACTTTATTATTACATGGTTCAAATACTAATGTATAAATCCCGTATAGAAAAATAAGAAACTCAAATAAAAGAAAAAATCCCGTTTTTGGGATTCTTATGAAGGAAGAAGTGTAATCACCGGTAAAATATAGATTTTTAAAATCTATTAATCGCAAAATAGCTCCAAAATCATTAATATAGTTGTTCGTTATAAATATTTTATTTTGATAAAGAAAATATCCGCTAATAAATATTAAAAAAAATATAAGAATATATTTGAGCTTTGATTTATAGAAAAAAAGAAATGAAGAAATACATAAAGAAAGAACAACTAAATAAAAATTTGAATATCGAGAAATAATAAAAATCCAAGGTGAGTATGTTAGCAATAATCCGGAAAGAAACGACCATGATAAATTCTTTGTAATTCGATATAGAAGAATAAAAGAGAGGGTAGTAAATAAGCTCGATATTGCAACAATTATATATCGTAATGAATATGGATCAAAACTTTTTAAAAAAGATAATCGAGTAATTAAATCTATTTCTTCAGGGTTAATGCTATTAGGGTGGGATGTTACAAGAAAGCCCTTTATCAATAAATTTAAAACGATAATACAAATAGATAGGACTAAAAATTTCTTATTTATTATTTTCTTCATAATTTTATAACTATAAAATATAAAATCTCTTTAGGTTCCCCTGTATCGTAAGAAGCCTTACTGGGATACGCATCTTGAAAAAGAACATTATTTTTTACAAATTCAATATTCTTTAAATATTCATCTCTTGTTAAAAATAAAGCAATTTTTTTACCTTTGAATATTTTAGAAGATAATACCATTGGTGTAATTTCATCGTAAAATAAAAATTTATCAAATCCATTAATTACAAACCATTTATCTTTTTCTATCCATTTTTTTTCTTTGATGTACTTTTCTGGGGAATAGTTGAGAGCTGTCAAAGCAAATATCTGAGGTTGATTGGCAGCGATGCGAGAATAAATAAAAATATCATATTTAGAATAGTTATTTTTTATTAATTCGGCAATCTTATTTTCTTTGAAAGCATAAACATAATCATATCTGCTTGGATAAACATGAAAGAAATTATTTAAAAATAATATTAATGATATTAGGTATAAAACTGTAAAGATAATAAAAAATAATTTTTTTAAACCATCTTTTTTTATTTTTAAAAATACTATAAATAGACCATAGGTAGTCAATATTTCCCAAGTACCCAAACTACCAAGGGCACGTCGAGAATCTGGAGCAGTCTCGGTGATAGTTGAAGGAATTGGAGATGCTAAAATCCAAATTAAAAAAAATAGTGTAATTAATTTTTTTTCAAATTCCTTTTTTAAAAATAAATCTTTTACTAAAAACATTAGACCAAAATAATAAAAAGGCATCATTACAACAAAAATTGGTGGAAAATAGCTTTGTTGGACAGAATTAGTCTCTCTAAAGTTTAGTAAATAGTCAAAAGAAAAATGGGATACATAGTTTCCAATGAGTGCAAATGAAAAGAAAGTTGCTTTATTGTGAAGGATTCTTGAGACTAAATTATTTTTATCATGGCCTCTAAATTCGTCAATTTCCATAACAGCTCCCTTATTTTGCCCAAATAGCCCAGCTGTCTTGAATTTTAAAACGCTTTCAGAGCCGTATTGACTAAATATAAAAATACTCGTAATAAAAAGCATTGCTATATAAAAAATAATATGGCGAGATGCTTTTTTAAAATTTAGAAAAGCGAATATAAACAAAAAAAACAATAAAATGGGCGCAATTATTCTTGTTAAATGGTAAGTAAAAAGAGAAGCGATTAAAAATATCGTTGCTAAAAAAAAATGAACTAATGATTTCTTTTTTAAAAACTTAATAGCAAAAAGAAATCCTATTATAATCAACAAATTAGCCAGTATGGGCTCAAGGGCTATTCTTGAAAAAAACAGACTATGAGGTGAAAAAACCATGAAAAAAGCAGCTAAGAGAGCCCACTTTTTATTATTAAATAATTCTTTAAAGATAAAATATATTACTAAAATGGATAAAACCCCTGAAAAAATTGCAGTTAATTTTGAAGAAACAATATTCATTCCAAAAATTTTTACAAAAAATGCAGTGAAATAAGTGTAAAGAGGTAATTTATTATCACCAAAAGCTCTGAAATTAGATGGAAATGATTTACCCCACTCATCTTTACCCGTTTGAGCTATTGACAAAGCGTTATACGCATGACTTCTTTCGTCCCAATCAAATCCTGGAGGAACTTTATCGATTTGAATAAATCTAAATAAAAAACCAATAATTAAAAAAATTAAAAGAATTATTACAATCTTTTTTTTCATTTAACGAGCTCAAATAAATAGTACGCGGTTCGATTTTCGGGTTTTTCATACTTTTTAATAAGTTTAATTGGCCAGTTTGTTGGAAAATCTTTTCGCTGTGAAAAAACCACATAAACCAAATTTTCCTTAAGCTCTTTTTGATTATCTAGCAAAACTTTCTCATCAAGTGGCCAAAAACCGCGAATATTTATTTTATCATCATCTCTCAAGAAGACATTTAGAACATCACCAATCAAACCAAAATCTCCCTCAGCTAAAATGATTACTTGTTTTTCTTTTGATTTAACTCTCGCAAATTCCATCATTTCGCGGGCGCCCCATCCAGCCGTTTCACCTTCTATATATTGGCCTCTATCAATTTCGGGAAATGGAATTAATGAAGGACTGAAATAAAATCCATACGCATAAAAGAAGGAAATCAATAAAAACATAACTAAGAAAACATACCTGATTAACTTTGACCTCAATTTTGATAATAAATAAGCGGAAAAAATTGTGAGTAAGGTTGCAAAAAATATTAAATATCTGGGGAAAATTACTCGGGATAAACCGGCGATAGCAAAGTAGGGGGCAATTAACCAAATAGAAAAATAAAGACCCAAGCCTAGGTCATTTTTTAGCAACATAACTAAACCAACAATTCCCAATAAGCCGGTCAACCAGCCCATTTCCGAAAAAACATAATTAGGAATTAATTTTAAATTTGGTAAAAGAACGGCAAAAGGAGCTTTGATAAATTCTGAAAATGGCATAACAAAAGTATTGTTCTTTTGCTCAATATAATGCATAAAAGGGGACAGCCTTTGAATGTTATATAGGACCATTGCAATAACAAAAACAAATGTAAACAAAATAAAATAATTTAAAGTTTTTTTAACAATTTCTTTTTTATTTTTATTAAAAATAATAATTGGTGCTAAAGCAGAAAGCATAATAAACATCCTGACTGACGATTTGGTAAGCATGGCCATTCCAGCCGTTAAACCAAAAAATAATACCAGATCAAGTCTGAGTGTTCGGACAACTAATATGGAAAAAAATAAAATCCAGATAAATCCAGCGTTAACGGCCGAATCAGCCAAGGCAATCCGGTCATAAAAAAGAAAAAAAGGAGTAAAGATATATAAAAAGACACCCCAAAAAGCAGTTTTTTTATTAAACAAATAAAATAATAGACTGAATATGCCGGCCAATGAAGCAAAACCAGTAGCTACCGAAAACATTCTTCCGCCAAAAAGCAAATTTTGAGGGAATAATTTTAGAAAAGGTATCGTTCCCCAAGTCTGTAGCGGTTGACGGCCATCGGTCAAAGATATAAATCTCCATGAGGCGTCATGCCAGGCGATCCTGGCCCAGTGAATATAAATTCCTTCATCAGAAAATATCGGTAATTTATCCAAAAAAATAATTCTGGAAAGAAAAAATAAAGCAACTAAACCAAATCCCAAGAGAATGTCTTTGAGATTAAAATTTTTTTTAAAGAAAGAAAAAATTTTAGAAACATCAAACATAATATTGAATATTATATAATAAACAACATGAAATATTCAATAATTTTACCTGTATATAATGAACAGGAAAACCTAACTTCACTATTCACCCGAGTAAATAAAGTTCTTCAAAGTTTAAAAAAAGAATATGAAATTATTTTTGTCAATGATGGCTCTCATGATAAAACAAAAGAAATTTTGGAAGATCTACATAAAAAAAATAATAATATAAAAGTAATTAATTTTTCCCGGAATTTTGGCCATCAAACAGCGGTAACAGCTGGTCTTGATTTTGCCTCGGGCGATGCAGTGGCAATACTTGATGCAGACCTACAGGATCCCCCTGAGATCTTGCCAAAGTTTTTTGCCAAACTGAACGAGGGATATGAGGTCGTTTATGCCATAAGAAAAAAAAGAAAAGAAAATATTTTTAAAAGAGTTTCCTACAGCCTTTTTTATAAAATACTTCATATGATTGCCAGCGTTGACATTCCTCTTGATAGCGGTGACTTTTGTGTTTTAAGTCAAAGAATGGTCAAAACCATTAATTCTTTTCCAGAAAGAAATCGATTTATAAGGGGGCTTCGCAGTTGGGCAGGTTTTAAACAAATCGGACTTGAGTATGACAGGGACAAACGGTTAGCGGGGACCAGTAAATACGGATTAAAAAAGTTATTTAAATTAGCTTTTGACGGAATCTTTTCATTTTCTTTTATACCCTTACAAATAATGTTTGTTTTGGGTTCAACCTCTCTCTTTCTATCTATAATAGGAATCTTTTGGGCTATCTATATGAAGTTTTTTACAACCGCCTATAATCGAGTTCCTGGTTTTGCCACAACAACCATTCTTATCATGTTTGTTGGCGGACTACAATTGTTTTCCATTGGAATTATGGGCGAATACTTAAGACGAGTTTATGATGAAGTAAAACAAAGACCTCAATATATTATCGAATCAAAGATCGGATTTTAATTATTTTATTATCAAATAATAATCTCCAAATTGACTGCTTTTGCCAATTAAATTATTTAAATAATTTGCGTCATTTTTATCTATAACAAAACAACCGTTATTTTTAAAACTCTTGTTAAAACTTTCCGTGTAATAATAAAAATTTATTTTTTTCCCAAAATAATAAACCATTGAAGGATGATCTCCCCACCATTTGGTTGTTGTGATCAACAATCCAAGTTTATCAAGAATGGCAAAACTTTCCCGGCTGGTTTTATTGATTAATAAATCGAGTGACTGACATTTATTTTTAGCATAAAGAGAAAGATCATAATAAGGCTCTTGTTTTGAATAATTAATCGCTAAAACATTTTGTTTATATGATTGATTAAATAAAAGTATTGCTAAAAAAATTCCAAAAATTATTTTAAATATTTTGCTGTTAAACTGGTTGATGAATACAACTGCTAGGAATGCAAATTGAGGAATAGCTGGGTAAAAATACCAGAAGATTTTTGTCTTTGTTAAATTTAAAAAGATAAACCAAAAAAGAAGATAAAAAGAATAAAAAAAGTATTTAGATGAAATTTTATTTTTGAAAAAATTGATTAAAGTTATTATTCCACCAATGATTCCTAAGTAGAAAAAACGACCCATCTGTTCAGCTGCTAATGTTATATAAAAAGTTCTTTGACCAAAGTGAAATTCAATTGAAGATGTCACTCTTCTGAAATGTGATTCAATAATATGTTGCCAAAAGAAAGCATTCCCAAAAACAAAAAACATTGCCACAAACCAAGAAAGTAAAATCAACGACTGAATAAGTATTTTCTTTATTATTTTTTCAAGATTTTTTCTTTCAATTTCTTTTTTAAAGAATTTGTAAAAATAATAAATAAAAATTAAAGCGATCGGATAAAAACCAATTAAAGACTTACCCATCACCGCTATAAACAAAAAGAAAAGACCGGCAAAAAAATTGTCAAAAAAAAGTATGTAACCCAACCAGCCCAACAAGATAAAAATATCAAGATTAACGGTCTGGGCTCTTTGCAGAAATAAAGGAGTAAAGGCGGTGATTGCCACCGTTAACGTCGACAGCCAACGATCTTTCAAAACTCGATTATAAAATATATAAACAAATGCAAGAATAATTGTTGAAACAAAAAGGCTAAAAAGTCTCGTTGTAATTTCAGGTGTTGAAAAAAATGTTAGTTTGGCAACAAGACCGTAAATGAGAGGTATTAGGGGTGGTTTATCCAACCAGTATTGTCCCTGCCAGACCGGCATAAGAAATTTATTTTGTTCAATCATTTCTTTTCCGGTTTGGACGTACAAAGATTCATCCCAATCAAAAAAAGGTGTTGGATGAGAGATTAATTTGACTCCGATTAATACAAAAAAAACACTCAAGAAAACAATAATTGGCCAATGTTTTTTCATGGTTTAAGTGGAACTTTTATGGCTTTTTCCAATGGTAATTTTATCTCAAAAGATTGATTAAATACAACGGATTGATATTTGAAGTATGTACGAAGTTCATAAAAACAAGAAAAGACAAGTATTAAGTATAAAGTAGTAAGTATTAAGTACTCAAAAACCTTATTATTTATTATCTTATGAGCGATCGTTAACAAGATAATAATTGCATTTCCAATAAAGTAAATAACGGAAGGTAAAACTGTATAAGTTCGGAGCATATTAGGATTTTCCCAAGGGTATGTCATTAGAGCTGGAAATATGGAAATAAGGAAATATAATAGAAATAATTTGTTATATAAATTATTGAAATTTTTTATTGATATTATTAGACCAATGATAAATAGTATTCCTAAAATTGGGTTTAAGGCAGGTTTATTGGGATAGTTGTGACGGCCATTGACATCGCCTTTTACATTAAACATCAGAGCCGTCTTGGAAATATTACTCCAAAGTCCTTCCATTTTTTCATTAATCGTCATTTCACTATTTTTTAAAAAAAATTGTTGATCGACACGAGTGTCTTTATTTGTTAATAAATATGAAGTCAGGGGAGTAATTATTATGATGAAAGGGATAAGAAAATATAACAATCGCCTAATTGTTTCATTGTTCCATTGTTTCATTGTTAAAAATAAATATAGAACCGGTAAAAGAAAGAAGATTCGGCCGGGGGTGTAGGAGAGGAAGGATAGTCCGGTAAAAAGACCGGAGACTATTAAAGACAGTCTTTCTTTTTGAAAGACTGTCTTTATCAAAAAAAAGATTGAAACCAATTCTAAAAATAAAAGAAAAGTGGCTTCGAAGGAAAAGCGGGAAAAGTTAAGAAACCAATGAGAGGTTAAAAATATCAAAGTAGTAAGTATTAAGTAGTAAGTATTAAGTATTTT
Source organism: Candidatus Roizmanbacteria bacterium CG22_combo_CG10-13_8_21_14_all_34_12 (assembly GCA_002786595.1). GTDB lineage: Bacteria > Patescibacteriota > Microgenomatia > UBA1406 > GWC2-37-13 > GWC2-37-13. The sequence goes on from PCTC01000060.1 coordinate 9,701, forward strand.
ATCCTTTTTAAAAATAATTTCTAAAATCAAATAAAAAAATATCACAGATAAAATGCCAAAAATAGCTGCAGGAAATCTAAGAGCAAAAGTGTTTACCCCAAAAGTTTTTAATGAAGACAGTAATATATAAAAATACAGCGTTGAATGTCCTGTAGCAAGCTGGGAATAGGGTATATATGGTTTATTGTCCAATGATAAAGCTAGTTTTGTAAACTCGACTTCGTCAAAGCTTAAGTATTTTGGAATATCGGTGAAACGATAAAATATAATAAGCACAGATACTAGTGCCAAAATAATAATCGGAAAAAACTTTTTCATAACTAAAGTAAATTATATCAACTATAATAATTCCATGTCCCAATATTATAATCCGAAGAGAAAATCATATCTCTACACGCCCGGCTCATTGTCTCCTTTTCGTTTGAGCCGCTCAAAAATAGATTTGTTTTTGAACTGTCCGAAGTGTTTTTATTTTGACAGACGCCTAGGAGTAGGCCAACCTCCAGGGTATCCTTTTTCCCTTAACTCAGCCGTTGATAAATTATTAAAAAAAGAGTTTGACATTCATCGGGCTGACGGAACACCACATCCTTTAATGAAAACTTATAAGATAGACGCGGTTCCCTATAAAGATAAAAATATGGATAAATGGAGAGATGCCCTTCGGGGAGGAATAGAATATCTACATAAAGAAACAAACCTAAATATTACTGGTGGCATTGATGATATTTGGGTCAATCCGGCAGGTGAGTTGATTATCGTCGATTATAAAGCAACTTCCAAGTCGGGAGAAGTTTCATTGGACGCTGATTGGCAAATTGGATATAAAAGACAGATGGAAATATACCAGTGGCTTTTTCGAAAAAATAATCACAAAGTTTCATCAACAGGTTATTTTGTTTATTGCAATGGCAATGCGGACAGGCAAGCTTTTGATGGAAAGCTCGAATTTGATGTAAAAATATTACCGTATGTAGGCGACGACTCTTGGATTGAAAAAACTATTATCGATATTCACGAATGTCTAAATGGAAAACTTCCTAAATCGGGAAAAGATTGCGATTACTGTAAATATAGGGAAGCGATTAATGATATTTTCCCTGTAGGTCAAGCAGTTTTATTTTAAAAATATCAATTAAAGTCTCGATGGTATCACGTATAAAGTTAACATTCTTTGTCTCCACATGTCTCCAGACAACTGGCACTTCAATTATTTTATAACCTAATTTTTGTCCCAAAAATAAAAATTCAATATCAAATCCGGCCGAAACGGACGAATCTTTGGCAATCCTATTATCGTGAAACACCTGGAGCTTATCTATAATTTTTAAAGCAGCTTGTTTTTCAAATAGTTTAAAACCGCATTGGGTGTCTTTGATTCCTTTTAAACCGATAATTATATTTCGGATAAAAATAAAACCCTTAGCCATAATTTTGCGAAGTAAAGGTGCGCCTGCGCGACTGTTATTTCGAGAACCAATCACAATCTGTCCACCCTCTTTTGTTTTAGCTATAAGTTTTTCCACCTCATCAATTGGTGTTGCCAGATCAATATCTGTAAAGATGACATAGTCGCCTTTAGCCTGTTTGATACCAGTTAACACCGCAAATGCTTTTCCTTGATGAGAGTTTTGAATAAGGCGAAATTTTGAATATGTTTTTAAGTATTTATTTTTGATAACGGCTTTTGAAGAATCATTCGAGCCATCATCGACGATTAAGACTTCAGAAAATCTTTCGTCCTGAGTCGTATAGTTGCCGATTTTGTCCAAAACACCTTTTTGAATATTAACCTCTTCGTTGTAACAGGGAACTATTAAAGAAATATGCATAAATATTAAATCTTAAACGGTTAAATGTTAAATAAACTGTTAAAGATTAAACAGTTAAACAATAAAAAACGTTTAATATTTAAATGTTTAATATTTCTTTAACCTTTAATATTTAATCTTTAAAATTTATGTTTTATCTTACAAGCTTGTATATCTTAACACCCCTCACTTCCCATTCACCTACGATCTTATTAGGAGCAAAAAACGCAATATCCCACATAGGATTACCGATAATAATATCGCATTTTTTCTCGCAAACAACAAATAGTTCATTAGCTTTTTCAAGACTATCTTTTTCCAGGGATCTTTTTCCCCAAATTTCCAAAAAATATCGGTAAGTTGAGTCAGAGTATTTTTCCGGAAGAGCGGTGACTGTAAATTTTTTATCATTAACATTGTCATAGATTTTTTGGGCAACATTTTTTGACAATGTTATTTGATTATTAGGAAGACTACGCAAGTAAGGATATTTTTGAAAATTGAGAAAAATAAATCCAATTATAAAAAGTATGGTTAAATATTTTTCCCATTTAGCTTCTTTAGGAAAAATAAGAAAGCGACTGATAATAATATAATAAAGCGGGTAAAGAATAACAAAATAATGAGGATATTTAGGTCCGCTATATAAAGACATCCCTAATATAGTTAGGAAAAAAATAAAAATAAATGTTTTAAGATTAGACCTCTTTTTTATCAGAGTAAATAAAATAATAGTAAGAAAAAATAATAAAAGATAAACAAAAAATTTATTCAAATTAATATTAAAAGAATATAAATTCAAATAATAAAAAGAGTCAAAAAGACTGTTAATTTTTGTTAAAAAACTTGTTCCCGAAGATTGAAAAAGAGCCAAGAAAAGTTTGCTATTTAAAAAATTATGACGAAGGTCAAAGACTATCAGAGGGGAAGAAAATAAAATAAAGGAAAAAAGCATAAGTAAATAATTAACAAATTGTTTCATTGTTACATTGTTCGATTGCTTTATTTTTTTTATTAAATTATTTATTAACAAGATGGTAATTGAGGGAATTAGAAAAAGGGACAGGTAATGGAGTTGAATGGAGAAAGAGAGAAAAGCGCCGGACAAAGCAAAAAAATACCATTTACTTGTTTTCAAACTTTTTATTACAAAATAAACCGTTAGCAAAGTAAAAAGCGGTAAGAGATTGGGATTCCAAGAAAAACGGGAAAAATCAATCAAAATTGAAGAAAAACTCAAAAATATTGTTGAGATTAGAGCAATCTTTTTATCAAATAACTCTTTAACAATTATGTAATTAATCAAAAGATAGATAGATGAAAAAAGAGCTACTCCAAAGACTAATCCAACCGGGTTGAGATGAAAAAACCAGAGCCAAGGGGTAATAAAATAATAGTAAAAAGGACCCAAATAGACTTGACCGATTGAAGTAGGAGCGCCAATAGCGGGAAGATGTTCCAAAGTTAAAATTCTTTTTACTACAATGGCATCGCGCCCTTGGTCACCTAAAAAAGTCGTAAAACCAGTTAATTTATAAAAGCGCAAAAAGACTCCCATTACTAAAGTAATAACTAAAGCCCAATTATTTGATAAAATGTTCAGTATGCGACGCATATATTCTTATTTAATTCTAACATCAATTGTTTTAATTTCTAGCCTAGTTCTTTGGAAGAGCGTTGGCTTTCTTACTATATATAAACAATATGATGGACCGTTATACATTGTTCCGGCCAAAACTTTATACAATCCAAAAGCAATCGAAAATCTTCATCTGGAAACATCTCTATCTAATAAATATTTTGCGGCCCATTTGCCGTTGTATTCGTTTTTGATTAGGGCAATTAGGGAGATTGGGGTGATTGGAGGAATCGGGGGAAAACTGGGATATTTAAAGGCGATGGTAGGGGTAAATTTATTAGCAACTATTGGACTAGTTCTTTTCTTTTATTATCTGCTTAAGAAATTTAAACTGACAAAAAATCCATTAATATTAGCATCAGTTTTATTGTTTTTACCTCGATTCTTAGTGGTGCGAACAGTTGGCGCTCCGGAAAGTTTGTTCATGCTTTTAATTTTGTTATCACTTTTCTTTTTTGAAAAGACCCAATTTTGGTTAGCCGGTTTGTTTGGAGGATTGGCAACCATGACAAAAACACCCGGAATACTTTTATTTGCAGGATACGGGTTAGTGTTTGTTGAAAAATTTATTAAAACAAGGAAAATTAATTGGAACTGGTTAGGTATTATCCTAATCCCATTAGGGTTATTGGGGGTATTTGGGTTATATGCAAAACAATATGGTGATTTTTCTGCCTACTTTCATTCCGGTGACAATATTCACCTAACTTTTCCTTTCGCAGTTTTTAATTTTCAAAAAAATTGGGTCGGAACAGCCTGGCTTGAAGAAATAATATTTTATTACTTTATGTATGGGCTAGCAATTATCAATTTAAGAGACAGTAAATACAGAAGTTTCTTTTATTTCGGTTTAGTATTTTTTATTGCAACTTTATTTGTTCAGCATCGCGATATTAGTCGTTATTCTTTACCTCTTTGGCCGTTAGCATTAATCGCTTTTGAGAAATTTTTTACTTCAAAGAAATTTTTTATTATTTTTTTAATTTTGTTGCCAGCGATATTTATTTATGCCTGGAATTTTCTTCTCTATAATGTCATGCCGATCAGCGACTGGGCAGCTTTTTTGTGATAAAATTAAATATGCTAAAATTTTTAAAAAAACGATGGTATTTTATTTTGATAGTTTTTTTAATAGTAAGCTTTATTTTTTATAAAAAAAGTACTGCTACCACGGCAAAAAATAAAGTTGATAGTTATGTCATAAAACGGGAAAATCTTAAGGAAGTTTTAACACTTTCAGGAGAGATTGACGCAGAAGAAAAAGCCTTGCTAAAGTTTCAAACTTCAGGAAGGTTAGCATGGGTTGGGGTAAAAGAAGGTGACTATGTAAAAAAATATCAAACTTTAGCATCTCTTGATCAACGAGATATTAAAAACAGATTAACAAAATATTTAAATACTTTTTCTAAAACAAGAAATGATTTTGAACAAACGATAGATGATAATTGGAATTTACAGTATGATCTGAGTGGTAGTATTAGGCGAGAAGCGGAACGAGTATTAAAAAATAATCAGTTTGATCTCGAAAATGCAGTTTTAGATGTTGAATATCAAAATTTAAGTTTGGAATATGCGAATCTCTGGACTCCAATAGAAGGGGTTGTCACTCATATTTCAACACCGTTTGCTGGAGTAAACGTTACACCGGCCGGAGCTGATTTTAAAGTAGTCAACCCAAAAACCTTATTTTTTTCAGTTGCGGCTGAGCAGGGAGATGTTATTAATCTCAAAGAAGGAGACGTTGGGGAGATAAGTTTTGATGCATATCCGGAAAAAAAATTTAAAGCTAATACATACTATATTTCCTTTTCTCCTAAAACAGGCGAAACAGGAACGGTCTATGAACTACGGCTTAAATTAGACGGTGAGGCAATGAATCTTCCTTTGAAATTGGCAATGTCCGGTGATGTAGATTTTGTTGTTAAACAAGAAAACGAAGTGTTGTCAGCCCCTTCATCATTTATCAAAAAAGACGGTGAGGGTAATTATGTATATGTTGGCAGTCCTAATAAAAAAGTAAAAAAATATATTGATATTTCTGAAGAAATCGACGGAAAATATGTAATTACAAACGGACTTCAAGAAAAAGATGTAATCTATGATTAAATTAGATAAAGTTGTCAAAAGTTACAAGATAGATGAAGAAACCACTTTTTATGCTCTTAAGGAATCATCGGTAGAAATAAAAGATAAAGAATTTGTTTCGATCATTGGGCCTTCGGGATCTGGCAAATCAACCCTAATGCATTTAATTGGTTTACTCGACAAACCCTCCCAGGGAGAGATTATTGTTCAGGGTAGAAAAATTTCGGGCCTCAACGATGACGAGATTTCTTCACTCCGTAATGAATTTATTGGATTTGTTTTTCAACAATTCAATCTTATTCCAAAACTAACCGTTCTTGAAAATATTCTTTTACCATCTTTTTACGCAAGAAAAAAACTGGAATATGATCCAAAAGAAAAAGCTTTAGGACTTATTAAAAGATTTGGGTTGCAAGGCAAAGAAAAATCTTACCCAAATAAAATTTCCGGTGGGCAGCAACAACGAGTTGCCATTTTACGGGCACTAATTATGGAGCCAAAGATGATATTGGCCGATGAACCAACTGGAAATCTTGATAGTAAAACGGGAACAGAAATAATGGAATTGCTTAAAACCTTAAACGAGGAGGAAAAAATTACAATTGCGATTGTTACTCATGAAGCCGATATTGCAAAATATGGAAAAAGAATTATAAATGTTAAAGATGGGAGGGTAGTATGAGTTCGTCAGAGTTCGTTAAAAATAGTTATAAATGGTTTTAAATAGTTATGACATACTTTTTTTTTATAATTAAATCGGCACTGGAAGATTTTAGACGAAGCAAAATGCAGACATTTTTGACTTCTCTTGGAATTTTAATTGGAGTTTTTGCCGTGGTTACATTAACCGCCATGGGTTTAGGTTTGAAAAAATATATATCAGATCAGTTTGATGCATTGGGGACGAATACTTTATTTGTAGCACCGGGAAAGTTACTCGAAAGTGGAGGAATGGGGGCATCTTCTTTACTTGGGAACCGCTTTGATTTAAAGGATCTTAACAGTTTAAAGCGAGTTCGAAGTGTTAAATCAATAACTCCACTTTCATCTAAATCTGGAACAGCCAAAGGAACAAAAAAATCTGAATTTTCAACAATATTTTTTTCTTCAGATGCATTTTTTGATATCTCAGGCTTTGAAATAGATAAAGGAAGATTTTTTGATAAAAGAGATGTTGATAAAAGAACTAAGGTGCTTATAGCTGGACCAAAAATAGCCGAAAAACTTTTTGGCTCAATCAACGAGGCTCTTGATAAGAAAGTATCTATTGATAATGTAAGCTTTACTATTATTGGAGTAATAAAAAGTAAGGGTGGAGGAGGATTTGGGGGGCCAGATTATGACTCATATTTTTTTGGACCTTACACAACAGGATTTATTTTTGATCCGGATAAAAAATTTATTCGTTTTGCTATGAAAACTGACGAGAATATTAATATTGCAACAGTTAAAGAGGAAGTAAAAAACGCAATGTTAAAAAGATATAAAGATGATGAATTTAGCATAGTTGAACCAACGGAAATTTTATCAGTTGTTAATGGTATTTTTGGAATTTTAAATTTAGTTTTAGTTGCAATAGCAAGTATATCTTTATTGGTTGGAGGAATTGGGATTATGAATATAATGTATGTAACCGTATCTGATAAAACTAAAGAAGTTGGGATTAGGCGGGCGATTGGCGCTCGAAAAAATGACATTTTATTTCAATTTATAGTTGAGGCAGTAGCATTGTCAATCCTTGGAGGTGCTTTAGGACTAGGACTTGCATATATTGGAATTTTGTTTGTCCAGCCATTTTTTCCGGCTTATATGGACGTGACATCAGTCACTTTAGCTCTCGGAGTATCCAGCGCAATTGGAATTATTTTTGGAGTTTTACCGGCAAGAAAAGCAGCTAATTTAGAACCGGTTGAAGCGATAAGATATGAGTAGTTGAAATTCGTCAGATTTCGTTGAAATTAGTCAAAGTTCGTTAAAATTCGTTATAATTATCTATAAAGTAATGAGTAACGTCAAGAGTTTAAAAATTTATAATAGAGCGATAGAACTTGTTGGGAAAATTTACAAATTAATTGAACTTAATCCAAAACTTTCTAAAGATTTTTCGCTTTGCGACCAAATGAAACGGGCATCAGTATCAGTCCCTGCAAATATTTCAGAGGGTTATTGTCGATCACAAAAATATTTTAAAAATTATTTAGGAATTGCTAAAGGTTCTGCTAACTAAATGACAACTCACCTTGAAATTGTTACTTTAGTTTATCAGATAGACACAAATAGTCTTTGCGAAGAATATGATCATTTAGGTCGACAAATAACTGCATTTATGAACTCATTTTAATGACGAATTATAAC
>PCTC01000016.1:0-468 GCA_002786595.1 Candidatus Roizmanbacteria bacterium CG22_combo_CG10-13_8_21_14_all_34_12
AAATATTTGAAAGACGAAGTTTTAAGAACCACTAAAATTTTATATGGCTAAAGACAAAGTCTATCTCAATCATATTCTTGATTCCATAAATTCGATCTCCAAGTTTACAAATGGAATGGATAAGAAGGCTTTTTCTGAAGATGAAGTGGTGATAAATGCTGTTATTAGAATGCTTGAGATTATTGGCGAAGCAGTTAAGAATATCAGCGAGGAGTTAAGACAAAAATACATGGATGTTCCTTGGAAAAAAATAACCGGAACAAGGGATAATCTTATTCATGAGTATTTTAATGTTGACCTTGATCTTATATGGAAAACGATTACAATAAATCTTCCTGAACTAAAAGAAAAAGTTAATGAAATCATTAAAAAAACTTCTTAAAAAATAAGCTTGATCAAATGTTAATTATGGAACGATGAATCGTTCCACTACAATAAACTCAAAGATATATCCAGGGCTTTGGGGGA
>PCTC01000016.1:513-4249 GCA_002786595.1 Candidatus Roizmanbacteria bacterium CG22_combo_CG10-13_8_21_14_all_34_12
CGCCTGAGAGTTCAAAAATAATTCTGGAATCGTCTTTTTCTCTCCGAATTTTTTTAATTGTTCGCAAAGCATCAGAAGGCTTAAAATTGTCAAGCATTATAATCAGCGGGGCTGAAATTTTTGATTTCATATAGTATATATATAGTAAATACGCTTCTTTTTTTGTCTCTACTTCAATTTCAAAAGGATTCTTAACAGAGTTGTTCCTTATTTTGTCCATTATAACCTTCAAACTTTCGAACCTTGAAACTTCAAATTTATTAGCCCATAGTTCAATATGATTATCTTTGATAAGAATTTCATCAGAAAGGGAGAGCCGGTGGGTAAGACCGCCACCAACAGATACGGCTTTTTTGTCTAAAAGTCCCCATAAAGTCTTGCGAGTGGCCGATAGTTGAGTTTGTAATCGGTGATCGGTAATCAGTAAGTTAGTAAAAGTGGCGATGCCGGACATTCGTTGCAAAATATTTAAAATCGTTCTTTCATATTTTAGAATTTCCAAAGGGTCACCAGTTAACTCAATTAACAAATCCTTATCTTTTATTTTTGTTCCGTCTTTAATATTTTGTTTAACCGTTAAGTTTGTTTTTTCGTTAATCATATAAATAACTTCTTCGATACCGGCGACGATCCCAAATTGTTTGGAAATAACATCGGCAGTCACCTCACTATATTTTCCAGAGATTATTTTTGAAGTAATATCGTTTTCGACCAAATCATTTTTTATTTGGAAATCGAAAAGAGAAAGGCAGGTATTTGCGTAGATTTTATTTTTGATTGTCAGGAGGCTACCTTTGTCGAAATATTGTTTTATATATTTATTCATACAAATAATTCATTTAGAAACAGCAAACATTCTCTCAATCGGTACTCGGGCCTTATCAGCAATCTCTTTTGGTACCTTAACTTCAAATTCTAAATTAATCAGTGAATTTAAAAGTTTTGGTAGAGTAATCATCTTCATAAATTGGCAGACCATATCGTCTCGAAGCGGGGCGAAGTTTTTCTTCGGATTTTGTTTTTCCAGTCGGTGGATTATTCCCGTCTCGGTAGCTACAATAAAATCGGTTTTTTTTGATTTTTGTGCATATTTCAGCATTCCGCCAGTCGACAAAATATGAGTTTTATCAGCCGGAATATCTCCGTTGGCCACAAAGTGCATGCAGTTTGAGACACAACCGCACTCAGGGTGGATAAGAAAATCAGTCTCAGGAGACTTTTTCATTTTTCCCAAAATATCTTCGGGGCGGACGCGGGCATGGACATGACATTCTCCCGGATAAATTATCAAATCCCGGCCAGTCATTTTTTGAACGTACGTCCCCAAAAACATATCAGGGACAAAAAGAATTCGTTTATTTTTTGGGATGGCATTAACTACGGCAACGGCGTTAGTTGAAGTGCAACAATAATCAGATTCGGCTTTGACCTCAGCCGTTGTATTGACGTAACTAACGACCATAGCATCAGGATATTTAGCTTTCCAACGGCGTAATTCATCAGCATCAATTGAAGCAGCTAGGGAACATCCGGCGCCTAAATCAGGGATAAGGATAGTCTTTTCCGGGGAAAAAATTGCCGCTGATTCAGCCATAAAATGAACACCACAGAATACAATTAGTTTTTCGGAAGATCTAGCTGCTTGTTTTGAAAGCTCCAGAGAATCGCCAATAAAGTCGGCAACATCTTGAATAGCGGGGATTTGATAGTTATGAGCAAGGATTAACGCGCCCCTTTTTTTCTTCCATTTTTTGATTTCTTCAACTAATTTTTTATCATCCATATTCTTGTTTAATTTATATGACTCGGCAACGCAAATTTTTCAGAAAACAAACAAAACTGAAAAATTTTCTTTTGCCTGCGTCATAACAAACAAAAGCGAAGATACCTGTTTTTGAGAAAATCGCCAGGGGTCCCCTTTGGGGTGTGGCGTTCGAAAAAATACGGTATCGAGCTTTTAGTTAATATTTAAATTTGTTATTTATTCTGGCGTGTATTATTATAAGTTTCTAACAAATGAAAAACAACTTTGATTATATAATTATTGGTTCCGGCATTGCGGGACTTACAACGGCTCTTACTTTAGGAGATTCAGGAAGTGTTGCTATTTTTACTAAAAAAAATCCCTCCGATTCATCAACTAATTTAGCTCAGGGGGGGATGGCAGCGATGATCGGCAAAGGTGATCAGGCTGATTGGCATATTGAAGATACTATGAAGTCAGGGGATTTTCATAATAAAAAAGAGGCTGTTTCTTTTCTAGTTAAAAATAGCAAGGAAGCATTGTTTTGGTTAAAAAAACAAGGAGTTTTGTTTGACGCAAAGCCCTCACTTGAAGCCGGTCACCGACTTCCTAGGATTTTTCACACAACCGATTTTACTGGTAAAGATATCGAAAAAAACCTACTTAAAAAAATTTCCGAAAACAAAAAGATTAGTCTTTTTAAAAATTCTTTGGCTATTGATTTAATTGTCAAAAATAATATTTGTCAGGGAGTTTTTGTTTTAATAGAAGACAATAAAATTGTCCCGTTTTTTTCTAAGGCAATAGTTTTAGCAACTGGAGGGAGCGGTCAGGTTTACCAGTGGACGACCAATCCGGAGGTTGTCACCGGGGATGGGTTGGCTATGGCAATACGCGCGAAAGCTAAAGTCGCTGATCTTGAGTTTGTCCAGTTCCATCCGACCGCTTTTAAAGGAAAATCTTCACCGCTTTTTTTATTGTCTGAGCGGCTTCGGGGGGAAGGGGCAAAACTAGTTGATAAAGATGGAAAACAGTTTGTCAACGAACTTCTTCCTCGGGATATTGTGGCTCGAGCTGTTTTTGAAAAACAAAAAACCTCTGAAGTTTATTTGACCATGGCTCATCTTGATAAGAAGGAAATTAAAAGAAAGCTTCCGAATATTTATAAAAAATTACTGACACATGGTTATTATCTTACCCATGATCGTATACCAGTTACGCCGGCAGCTCATTATCAGTGTGGGGGAGTTGTGACGGATTTAGACGGAAAAACTTCTGTTAAAAACTTATTTGCCGTCGGTGAAGTGGCGAGGACGGGCGTGCACGGGGCAAACAGATTGGCGTCCAATTCGCTGTTGGAGGGGGTGGTGTGGGGGAGAAGGGCAGGAAATAACATTAAGAAAATTCGAAATTCGAAATTCGAAATTCGAAATAAAAAATTCAAATATTCAAAAATTTTAATTAAATTAAATAAGAATAACAAAAAAATATTAAATAAAATAAAATCTGATATTCAAAAAACTATGTGGGAGAAGGTGGGGATTGTCAGACGCAAAAACGAAATGCTTGAGGCCCTAAAAATTTTTAAAAATTATAAAATTCAACTTGGAAAAATTAAAGCTAAAGATGGAGTCTCACTTCAATTAATCGAAGCATCAAATTTAACAGAAGTTGCACTTGCCATCACCCAAGCAGCCTTAAATCGTCCCAAAAGTCTTGGAGCACATTATTTAGTTTAGGTCTTTCTTCAGTTGCTCGAATTCTTTTTTATCAATCTCGCCTTTGGCGTACCTTTCTCTAATAATGCTAAGACTTTTGTCTTCAACGGTTTCCTCTTCCATCATTTGATGTTGGCAACAGTGTGAATTGGAACCGTGTCTGAAAAGTTTGATAATCAACATAATAATCAAACCCCAGAAAAAAATCTGAAAAATAAAACCTAAAATCGAAAAACCTGAATACAACCCTGAATCATAGCCCCAGTAGTGCATC
>PCTC01000078.1:0-3724 GCA_002786595.1 Candidatus Roizmanbacteria bacterium CG22_combo_CG10-13_8_21_14_all_34_12
AAAAGGTTTTGGAAAAGCGATTTCTTTTCCCAGTGCTATAGTCAGTAAAAGATTAGGTGAGCGTTATTTGGAAAAAGGAAGAGAAATTCCAACAACTATTGTTAAAGCGGAAAAACCTAATAAAAGGAAGATAGAAATTTTTATTCCGCAAGTTGTAGATAAAAATTTATTAAACGGAATAGTTCAAACAGATATTAGTAAAGAACTTGAAAGACATTTTGCTTTTATGCCAAGAAAAAAAATAGATGAAAAGGCTCTTAAATCATTAGTCAACATGATAACTAAAAATGGTCTTAGCCCTGAAGGTGGAGGTATAAATCCAACCGAAGGATTGACAACCTTGTATTTTACAAGAAAAGGAAAAGACGGAAGACCGGTAAGAATTGAACTAATTTGTCAGGGAAAGTTTGAAGAGGTAGTTAAAAGTAATGAATTAAAATGATAATCTATTATTAGATGACATTATAAATTATTTGTTAAATCTATGAAAATTTTAATGATAAACGGGCCGAATTTGAATATGTTGGGGAAAAGGGACCCGCAAAAATACGGGACGGTTACTTTAATGGAAATAAATAAAAAATTAAAAAAGCTGGCAGAAGAATTGAACTGCCAGATGGAATTTTTTCAGTCAAATCACGAAGGGGCAATTATTGATTTTTTACAGAAAGAGTCATCGCAAGAGGCTGATGGAGTTTTGGTAAATCCTGGAGCTTTGATCCGTTATGCCTTTTGTTTTCGCCAGGCATTAGTTGACTTAAATAAACCGGTCATGGAAATCCATATGTCCAATATCAATAAAACCGGAGTTAATAAAAAAGTTAACGTTTTGGAAGATATTCGAGTTGGTCAAGTGACAGGATTAAAAGAAGAAAGTTATCTCGAAGGATTAAAACAGTTAGTAAATTTTATTAAAAAAATATGAAATTTTTGAAAGTAAAAAAAAGTCAAAATTTAACTGGCACCATTTCCATGCCAGCCTCAAAAACCCATTCATTTCGGGCGTTGGTTTTGGGCGCACTGGCCGATGGAAATTCAATAATCAGAGAACCAAAATTAAGCCCCGATTGGGATGAAGGAGTCAAGGCGATGAAAATGTTTGGAGCACAAATAGAAGAAATTAAAAAAAATATTTTTCAGATTAAAGGAGTGGCTGGAAAATTGCAAACTCCGGAAGATGTGATTAATGTTAATAATTCCGGAACAATGTTGGTTTTTATCGCCGGAGTGGCCGCCGCTTGTCAGGGATGGACAGTTTTAACAGGTGATGAATCACTACGAAAACTGAGAAAAATAACAAAAAACTTTATTGCTCCCTTTCAAGAATTAGGTGTCAAAGTAATTTCAACAAAAAATGATGGCATGGCGCCGTTTCTGATCAAAGGCAAGGTCAATGGCGGAATTGCTCATATGGATGGCACAGGTTGTCAGCCAGTTTTCAGCGTTCTCATCGCTTCGGCGCTATCTGAAGAACCGGTCGAAATTTTTGTAAGTAATCCCGGGGAAACAGCTTATATTGATTTGTTGCTATTTTGGTTTGATAAAGTTGGACTAAAGTACAAAAATGACCAACACAAACATTATTCTTTTCCTGGTAATAAGCCACCCAAGTCGTTTGATGCTAAAATTCCTTTTGAGTGGTCGGCACCAGGCTACCCGCTATTGTCAGCGATCATCACTGAGAATTCGGAAATAAAAGTTGAAGGAATGGATTTGAAAGATCCATACGGAGATAAACAAGTAATTGATATTTTGCAAAAAATGGGAGCGCACTTAACCATTGAAGGAAATTGTTTGACAGCCCATTCGAGTCAATTACATGGAATAGAAATTGATATGAATAAGTTACCTGATCAAGTGCCGACGATTGCCGTAGCTGCTTGTTTTGCCCGTGGAAAAACGGTTATTAAAAATGCTTTGACAGCCCGTTGGAAAGAGTGTGACCGGATAACCGCCGTCTGTACAGAATTAAAAAAAATGGGAGCAAAAATAACGGAAAAAGAAGATGGATTAATTATTCATCAGGACGGCAGTTGGAAATTGAAAGGAGTAAATATCAATGGTTTTTATGATCACCGGATGGTGATGGCGTTTAGCGTTGCTGGTTTGGCTAGTGAGGGAGAAACTGTCATTTCCGATGCCCAGATGGTGGAAAAATCATTTGACAGCTATATCCTGGAAATGATCAAAGCAGGAGCTAATTATGAATTAATTGAAAAATAAATATGAAAAACATTATTTTAATTGGTATGAAGGCCTGTGGAAAGAGCACGGTCGGAAAACTTTTGGCGAAAAAGTTAGGGATAGATTTTATTGAACTCGATTCCGAAATCGAGAAAGCTCATTTATTGTCCAAGAAAGAAAGTTTAAACTTTCGGGAAATATTTAAAAAAAACGGAAGCGATTATTTCCGTAAACTGGAATCAGAAGTTTTAAAAGATATTTTCAAAGAAAAAAAGATAAAAGAGTTTATTTTAAGCTGTGGTGGAGGAACTCCGCTTAACGAAAATAATCAAGAAACTATCAAAAGCCTAGGCGAAGTAATATTTTTGGATGCTGATAAAATGGTTTTGTTACCACGAATTTTAAAACATGGCGTTCCGGCATTTTTTCCATTCCAAAATGATCCGGAAAAATCACTTGACGAACTTTTAGAAAAAAGAAAACCTATTTATGAAAAAGTAGCTGACAAAACAATTTCTTTTACAAAAGAAACTCCCCAACAATTGATGGAGAGGATTATAAATTTTTTTTCGCGTCATTCCCGTGAAGACGGGAATCCAGACGATTAACATTATGAAAATAAATGGAGAAACAAAATTGATCGGATTTTTTGGATCGACTTTTAGAACAAGCAAAATGTATGCAATGTACAATTCAGTTTTTGAAAATTTAAGACTTAATTATGTCTATGTTCCTTTTGTGGTTGAAGATGTAAAAAAAGGAGTCGAGGCAATCAAAAATCTTGGAATTCATGCTGTTGGAGTAACCATTCCATATAAAGTGAGTATTGTTAAGTATCTGGATGAACTTGATGCGGACGCAAAAAAAATCGGTGCGGTTAATGCGGTAATTAATGTTAATGGAAAATTAATTGGCAGTAATACCGACGGCCATGGAGGAGTAAGAGCTCTTAAAGAAAAAACTGTTATTAAAGGAAAAAAAGTGATTTTACTTGGTGCTGGTGGAGCAGCCAGAGCATTAGCTTTTGCTGTCAAAGATGAAAGTGGAGAGTTGACAATATTAAATCGAACCGTCGATGAAGCTGAACAGTTAGCAAAAGCAGTCGGTTGTAAGTTTGATGGATTGGAAAAAATATTAGATTTAATACCAACTACGAATATTTTAATAAATAGCACGTCTGTTGGTATGGCGCCTGAAATCAATCAATCTCTTGTTAACGAAAAACTTTTGCATAAAGGATTAACTGTAATGGATATTGTCAGTAATCCGAGAGAAACAAAACTATTAAGAGAAGCTAAGAAAGCTGGTTGTCAGATTGTTTTTGCTGATAGGATGTTGCTTTGGCAAGGCGTCTTGAAGTTTGAACTGTATACTGGAACTAAACCACCAATAAAAATTATGGAAAAACAATTACAAATTACTAATCTATAAATAAAAGCTTGATATCAAATTTTTTATCGGAAAACAACAAACCGAAAAAAATTCAATATCTTCGCTTTTTATAAATCCTATGGCGGGCAATACATTCGGAAAATTGTTT
>PCTC01000078.1:3758-4151 GCA_002786595.1 Candidatus Roizmanbacteria bacterium CG22_combo_CG10-13_8_21_14_all_34_12
AATTTCCGAGTTCGATATCCAAAAAGATTTAGATCGAAGACGCCCTGGGCAAAGCAAAATCACAAGCCCTCGTAAAGAAGAAGATAAAATAGAGATTTTATCAGGTATTTTTGAAGGAAAAACAACTGGTACACCGATTATGATGATGGTTAAAAACAAAGATGCCCGACCCGAAGATTACAAGATTTTAAAAACTCTATTTAGACCCAGTCATGCCGATTTTACCTTTCAAAAAAAATTTGGGATCCGTGATTGGAGAGGATCAGGACGGGCTTCGGCAAGGGAAACTTTGGCACGAGTGGCTGCTGGTGCAATAGCCAAAAAATTCTTGAACGAAAAATTAGAAATGGAATTTATTGCATCTATCGAGGAAGTTGCCGGAGTAAAAATAAA
>PCTC01000078.1:4168-4750 GCA_002786595.1 Candidatus Roizmanbacteria bacterium CG22_combo_CG10-13_8_21_14_all_34_12
CAAAAAAAGATGGGGATTCGGTTGGTGGAGTTATCAAAGGAGTGATTAAAAATGTTCCTGTAGGCCTGGGTGAGCCGGTTTTTGATAAGTTATCCGCCGATTTAGGGAAAGCGATGTTATCAATTCCGGCCGTTAAGGGATTTGAGATTGGATCAGGATTTGCAGGAGCTAAAATGAGAGGGAGCGAGCATAACGATTCGTTCTTTACTGATGAAAAAGGCAGAATTAGAACTAAAACGAATTTTTCCGGGGGAATTCAGGGTGGGATTTCCAACGGAGAAACGATTCAATTCCGAGTTGCTTTTAAACCGGTTTCAACAATCAGAAAAGAACAGAATACAGTCGACTTGAATGGTCAAGATGTTAAGCTGGAAGTAACAGGACGTCATGATCCATGCGTTTTGCCACGCGTAGCCCCTATCGTTGAAGCAATGGCAGCTTTAACAATTATGGATCATTATTTAAGAAGTCAGGCTGTCATTCCAGCGGAGGCGGGAATCCAGTCTAAAATTACATTTTAATGACTCGGCAACGCAAATTTTTCAGAAAACCAACAAAACTGAAAAATTTACTTTTGCCTGC
>PCTC01000078.1:4845-5084 GCA_002786595.1 Candidatus Roizmanbacteria bacterium CG22_combo_CG10-13_8_21_14_all_34_12
TCGAAAACAGATTGATGAGATTGATGAACAGATTGTTAATCTACTAGCTAAACGTATGCAAGTTGTGGAAAAAGTTGGTCAATACAAAAAAGAAAATAATTTACCGCCTTTGGATAATTCTCGTTGGCAAAAAGTGATTGAATCAAAAAAAGGTTTTATGAAAAAAATCTGGAAAATAATTCATGATGAAGCACTCAAAGTTGAGAAACAAATACTTTAATTAATTAAAGTTTATCAAT
>PCTC01000014.1:0-17059 GCA_002786595.1 Candidatus Roizmanbacteria bacterium CG22_combo_CG10-13_8_21_14_all_34_12
ATAAATCCTGTGCATAAAAAGCTAAGCGGTACCCGACGGTTGTTGGTTCGGCCGGTTGTAAATGAGTGTAACCTAAGCAAGGAAAATCAGAATATTCTTCAATTTTGTCGGCTAACAAATTTAAAATAACAACAACTTTTTTTTCAACAATTTCCAGTGCTTCAAAAATCCTAATCATATCAGCGTTATCGACGATGTCCATACTGGTGGCTCCCAGATGAATCTTTCCACCACCAACTTTTGCAATTTCTGCAAATTCTTTTATGGCAGCGACCACATCATGTTTAGTATCTTTTTCATATTCAAAAATTTTTTCAATATTAATATTTTTTTCATTTTTTTTAAGATCATCAAGCTCTTCTTTACTAACAAGTCCAACTTGATGTTGAGCAACGGCCAAAGCAATCCAGATTTTTCTCCAAAGCTCATATTTATGTTTTTCACTGAAGATCTTTCTCATTTCGTCCGACGCATAACGCCAAGTGAGAGGGGAGAGATAAGTTGAAAAATCAAAATTAATCATAGGTGATTATAGTCTGGATTCCCGCCTACGCGGGAATGACACCGACTATGACAATATTTTATCAAAACTATTAATTTTAATTGCCTCTTTAATTTCCATCGTTACTCTTTCACCAACGGAAATATTTTTACCATAAAGATAATTTCCATATGGGGTCGATGCAATCCCTGGGGACCCCGGCATACGAGGGGAAATATCGATCACAACAATATCTTTTTTTGGAGGACCAGCGGTGATAATGCTTTGCAAGGCAAAAGGGCCAATTATTCCGGGAGCAAATAGTTCCTGACTGGTTTTTACAAACTTTTCTCCCAGATAAAATGCTTTTTCCAGCATCGATTCAAGGACGGTGACGGCGATATGACCGGCCTCTTCATATTTGATATTAATTTTTTTGGAAACTTCACCTTGATAAGAAGCGGGGATTTTGAGTAAGCCTTCGATATTTGTTTGTCTTCTCATATCCGTTCCCAGTAGTTCTAAACGATCTGAAACAGGAGAATAGAAAAAATTAAAATTAATCTGAACCCCAACGACAAATTCTTCAATAATTGCCTGTTTTAATTGTTCCTCCGTAAAAACCCCATTTTTTAATTTCTCATCGACTTGGGTTTTGTAATCCTGATAGTTTTCTGCCAAGAAGAAAGCTCTCTCAAAAACACGTTTTTTTTCTTGAACCTTTATCAAACATAATCGGTCTATCTCCTTCGGATCCTTAAATTGCTTTGGATATTTAATTCCTGATTTTTCAAGTAGGTAATACTGATTTTCAGCCCGGCCTCGCTCTTCAATCTTTAGAAGTTGACGATTGCCAAACATAGGAACATTAAAATCATTTTCAATTGCCTCATAGTTAAAATTCAAATAAGCCTCAAAGGAGCGGTTGGGAATAAAGATTGAGTTTTTATCCAATAATTGTTTTTGAATTTCGGGTTTAAGAAGATCTGAAAATTTACTAAGAGTTATTGTTTCGTCAACACATCCAAGTTTTCCATTGGTTTTATAATATTTTTCGTAAGTTTTTTCCCGACCTTTCTCGGTGACAACTAAAGTTTTTAATCCGAGATTTTTTGCACCCCGGCAGACATCAAGAGCAGAATGAGAGCCGAGTGTGGTAACAGTTAATTTATTTAAGTCGTATTTTTTTAATAATAATTTTGTATCCATAATTTTTTTTTGTTCAAAGATCAAATATCAAAGTTCAAAAACTAGTTTAAAGTTAAAAACTTTTAGTCTTAAACTTGGCTTTGATATTTGCACTTTGATTTTTAATCTAATATTTGGTCTAACTTGTTTTGTTTTATTGCATTCTTTATTTCCCTAGCAATTCTTCGTCCCGTGCTCATTGGTTCATTATAAAGTAAATCGGCGTAAGGAGAGCCTTCAATAAAAAGATTAGTTCCGGCTACAATTCTGGCTGAGATTTCTATCACATAAAATTTTTGATCGGGAGTGATGATTGTTTCCAAACAAAAAGGTCCGAACAATCCTTTTGGTCCAATCAACTCTTGGGATTTTTTAACAACTTTTTCTCCCATCGAGTAAGCTTCAGGTAGCATTGATTCCCGTAGTACCAATGGGCTGTTACCGACGACGACGTAACTGGGGGGAACATTAAATGGAAGCCTACCAAGCGCGTCAACATTAGTTTCATATCTTCTATCCATACTCATGATTTCTAACTTATTAGTAAGTGATGAATAAAAATAATGAATATAAAGTGAAACACCAACAACATATTGTTGGATGACATATTGCTGACCTTTAAAGGTCTCAATTTTTTTAATCAGATCTTGTTTGTTGTTAACAAGAAAATATCCCTTTCCGCCAGCAGCCCCAAATGATTTAATAATGACAGGAAATTCAACTTCCTCAATATTCTTAAATTCTTTCGGAGTATTTATCCCTGATTCTTTTAGCCAATTTCCCTGTTTAACCCGGTCGAATTCAAAATCAAGAACTCGTTTGTTACCAAAATATGGGAGGGTCATTTTTTTGTTTCCCTCCATTCCAAGGTAAGCGACGAAAGATCCATGTGGAATAACAATAATCTTTTTGTCTTTTAATTTTTCTTCAATCTCTGGAAATTTTGAAAAAGCGTCAACTCCAATAATTTCATCAATAAAAGAATATCTTTTATAGAAAGAAATTTGTTTATTGAGAGCGATTACTAAAGTTTTAAATCCTTCATCATGTGCCCCTTTTAATATTTGAAGGGCAGAATGGCTACCGAGAGTGGCAATTGTATATTGATTATTCATAGTTACTTAAAATAGTTTACCCCATTTTTGAAAATTTGTAACCCCGGTCCAAACTTGGGAAGTTTTTTACCTGTTCTTAAATATTCCTCTTTAAGGTATGGCCAATTAGGAAGCTGAGTGAAAAACATGGCTCGCTCTGGGTGGGGCATTAATCCAAGGATACGTCCCGTTTCGTCATTTATTCCGGCAATATCATCGATCGACCCGTTTGGACTAGCAGGTAAATTGAGATAATTACTCATCTTACCTTTGTAATATCGAAATGCAACTAGATTTTTTGCCTTAATTTCTTTAAGGGTTTTTTCAGTAGCATAAAGTTTTCCCTCACCATTGGAAATAGGGATAGATAGAGATTTAATATCTTTCAACCAAGGAGATTTTTTATTTTCTGTTTTAAGGTCAACAAATCGGACCGTGTAGCGAGGGATTTCATTTGGCATTAATCCCAATTCACGTTCTCCGTACTTTAAATTTAAGGCTGGTAATAATCCCAGATTAGCCAGTACCTGAAAACCATTACAAATACCAATAATCAGTTTACCTTCATTAATAAATTGAATGATATCTTTCCAAAGATGATTTCTAAGTCTATTAGCATAACCATTGCCGGCGCCGGTATCATCACCATAAGCAAAGCCACCTGGAATCGCAAATATTTGATAATCGCTTAATTTCTTTTTTTTGGAAATAAAATCATTTATATGAACAATTTCAGCATTACCTCCAGCAACGTCAAAAGCAAATTTTGTTTCTTCTTCTGAGTTAAGTCCGTATCCTGAAAGAATTAAAATTCTAGGTTTTTTCATATCAATAATTTTTAAATGTCGATTTATATGCTTTTTCTAATTCATCAACTTTTAAATTTATAATCTTTTTATTTTCAAGCCCTATAACTTCAAATATTCGATCATTGGTAACTTTTCCAACAAGTGCAAAAGTTGTACTTCTAAAGTTTTTTTCAAATTTTATCTTATTTTTCGGATTGATACTGACAAGAATTCTTCCTTGTGATTCGGAATATAGAAGGTAGTCGTTACGCAAAACCTTTCCGGGAACATTCTTTAATTTAATCTGAACTCCAAGTTTTCCACCCATGGCAGTTTTTGCTAAGGCAACACCTAATCCTCCACGACCAACACTTATGCTAGATGAAATTAGATCACTTTGTACGGCTTTAAAAAACAAATCATAAAGTTTTTTATTTTTTTTAGCATCAACTTTTGGAACAATATTTCCAATCGATTTATGAAGGTTAAAGTATTCAGATCCTCCCAATTCTTCTTTTGTTTCTCCAAGAACATAGATCAGATCATTTGGTCTTTTAAGATCGAGTGAAACTACTTTATTAACATCTTTAATGACCCCAATAGAAGAGATTAATAAGGTTGGGGGAATAGAAATGTTAATTGGTTTTCCTTTTTCATCATATCCTTTAAAGTCATTGAACATACTGTCTTTTCCGGAAATAAATGGGGTTCCGTAGGAAACGGCATAATCAAAGCAAGCTTGTACCGTTCTTTTTAAACTCCCGAGTCTTTCTGGATCATTGGCCGAACACCAGCAAAAATTATCCAAAATTGCCAAGTAATCAGGGTTGGCCCCAGCGGCAACAGCATTTCGAATGGCCGTATCGATGGAAGATGCTGCCATATGATAAGTGTTTATATCGCTATATGAAGGGTAAAGTCCCTGTGACATAATTACTCCCATTTGAGAATTTAAGTTTGGTCTAATTGCCGATGTATCTGAATTAACTCTTCCTCGACCTTGAAGTGGAGGAAGAACAGAATTTGCTTGGACAACATAATCATATTGTTGACTGATAAAAGAGAAGCTCGTGATATTTAATCTGGAAAGCACATTTAACAATGTTGAATTAGCGTCTTTATTTTCTGAAATATTTGGCTCATCATGTATTATTGGACAATAAGTTGTTGTTAATAATTTTGTTGGCAATCCATCATGAAGAAAATCCATGTCGATATCCATAATTAATTTTTTATTGTAGGAAACCAGACATTTTCCAGAATTGGTGAATTCACCAATAATAGTTGCTTCTACCTCACGACTATCCATCAAGGCTTTAAATTTTTTCCATTTTTGTTTTGGAACGGATAAAGTCATTCGTTCCTGTGATTCGGAAATCCAAATTTCCCATGGTTCAAGACCTGGGTATTTAAGGGGTACCTTTTTCAAATCAACGATGACCCCGCCAGACTCTTTAGCCATTTCAGCAACCGAACAGGAAAGTCCACCAGCCCCGTTGTCTGTAATACTGTTATATAGGAGCATATCTCTTGCTTCTTTAGTGATTGCATCGCTTAATTTTTTTTGAGTAATCGGATCACCAATCTGAACCGCAGTCGCCGGACTATTTGCATCCATCGCAACAGATGAAAAAGTTGCTCCGTGAATTCCATCTTTACCAACCCGGCCCCCGAGCATAACCACATAATCTCCGGGCAATGCTTTTTTTACATGTGATAATTTTCCCTGAATTTTTTTTGGTATCAATCCAATTGTCCCAACAAAAATTAAGGGCTTTCCTCGGAACCTTTCATCAAAATTAATAAATCCCTGAGGTGTTGGAATTCCGGACTGATTTCCGCCGGCATTAACACCGTCAATTACTCCATTCATTATTCGATTTGAGGATAGCATTGGTTGGGTTAAATTCTTTCCTTTATATAATTTTTTGTCAATTCTGGGATCGGCAAGACAAAAACCATAATAATTAGCGACAGGTTTTGCCCCCAGTCCAAATCCAAGAGTGTCACGATTAACGCCAACAATTCCGGTGACTGCACCCCCAAAAGGATCAAGTGCCGACGGACTATTATGTGTTTCCACTTTATGGGTGATTAAATATTTTTCATCAAAATTAATGGCACCTGAATTATCATTAAAAACGGAGACGCAGAAATCATTCTTACCCTTTTTCTCTCTAATTTCCTTTGTTGCATTTTTTATATAAGTTTTAAATAATCCGTCTTTTATTTCATCGATTGGATTGGCGAAGATAATATGTTTACAATGTTCTGACCAGGTTTGTGCCAAAGATTCCAACTCAATATCATTAGGGTTTCTTTTTTTACCTCTAAAATAATTTCTGATAGTTTTTAAGTAATTAATATCGAGTGCCAAAGGTCCTCTTGTTGATCCGTCGGGATTGGTGATTCCAGATTTCCCAATTTTTATCAGTTTGTCATCGGACACTTCCAAATCGACTTGGCTTACCGTTGGTTTTTTGAGTAGCTTAACTTTTGGTATAAAGAAGTCCATACCCTTATCCTTTATATATTTTTTGTATTTCTTAAGATGAGCCCGTTGTATTAATGGATTGTATAAGTCGTCAGCAATTTGTTGTGTCTCATTTTTGTTTAAACTTCCAGAGATTAATGTTATTTGAGAACTATAAACATCTTCGCTTCCTGTAAATTTAGTATTAAGAAGATCTTCAATGATTTGTTTAACAGTATGAGAAATATTGTCAGTTACTCCCGGCAAAAATCCAATTTCAATTGCCCAATCAAATTTATTTTTATTAAACAATTTATTTTCTTTATCATTCCTGACATAAAATTGTTGAGTGACAGGATTTGAGACTGAAGATCCAATCTTATTAATGTCCACCGGTGATAATTTTTTGTCAATGGTGTAAACATCAATAAGCGTAATATTTTTTATTTTTTTATTTTTTTTTCGCAATTCCGTTCGAGAATCAAAAACTGTCGTCAGAATTTCAATTCTGTTAATCATATTTGTCTCCAAATATTAAACCATTTTTTCCGATATCTTTTCTATATTGCATTCCTTTAAAATACACTCCTTTTTTTCCAATATATTGATAAGCTTTTTTAATGGTTTCATCAAGTGTTATGCTTTTTGCAGTGATAGATAAAACTCGACCACCATTAGTAATAATTTTTTTATCAACTTCCTTGGTTCCGGCATGAAATATTTGAACGTCTTTATCATTAACTTTACCTAATCCGATTATCTGATCTCCTTTCTTATACTCTTCAGGGTACCCGGCGGAGGCGAGAACTACTCCAATGGAAAATCCCTTTTTGAAAATTAGTTTTTTATTTTTTAAATTTCCTTTTTGTTGAGCGAGTATTATTTCAATAAGATCTGACTCAAGACTCATCATTAAGGGTTGGGTTTCCGGATCACCAAAACGACAGTTATATTCCAAAACCTTCGGTCCTTCTTTTGTCAGAATTAAACCCGGGTAGAGAATACCCTGATAAAGACAACCTTCTTTTGCCATTGCTTTAATGGTTGGAATAATAATTTCTTTTTCAATCTGTTTAATTAATTTTTTATCTAAAAATGGAACTGGAGTATAAGCGCCCATACCACCGGTATTTGGACCTTGGTTATTTTCATTCAACCTTTTATGATCTTGGGAAGGCAGGAAAGAAAGAAAATCTTTTCCATCGGTTATTACCATAAATGATATTTCTTGACCATATAAACATTCTTCAATAATAATTTTTTCTCCTGACCCGCCAAAAATTTTATCAACCATTAACTGTTTTAAAAATTTTTCTGCATCTTTTCTATTTTTACAAATGGCCACTCCTTTTCCTAAAGATAGACCGTCAGCTTTTATAACCTGAGGATACTTAGCATGTTGTAGATATTTATTTGCCTCACTAAAATTATTAAAAGAAAAATATTCTGCAGTCGGAATTTTATATTTCCTCATCAACTGCTTGGAGAAGGTTTTTGATCCTTCTATCTGACTCGCTTTTCTAGATGGGCCAAAAATCTTTTGTTTTTCTTTTCTAAAAACATCAGAAATTCCCAAAACTAAAGGAGTTTCCGGACCAACAACAGTTAGATCAATTTTTTTTCCTTTGGCAAATTTTAATAATCTTTGAATATTGGTAACTTCGATAGAAACATTTTTACCAATTTGTTTGGTCCCAGGGTTTCCCGGAGCAAAATAGATTTTTGATACAAGAGGGGACTGTTTTATCTTCCAACCCAGTGCATGTTCCCGACCTCCTGAACCGATTATTAGGATTTTCATACTTTTTATTTTTGTCATCCCCGTGAAGACGGGGATCCAGTCTATTAATACATTTTAAAATGTAATTTTAGCTTGGATTCCCGCCTACGCGGGAATGACAATCCACTAATTGCAAAGCTTGATAAGCGATTCAACATAAATTTGATTTTCTTTTTTCTTCAATCTTTTATAGAGAGTTTCTACCGTATCGTTGGGTAAGATTTTTTCGAAACAACGGAAGAGAATTGGTCCAAAATCAAATTCTTGACTTAAGAAATGAACAGTTGATCCGGCATAGGTTGCCTTTTTATCTAAAAAGTTTTTAATTGCAATATCAGTTAATTTTCCTCGATTCCAGAGACCAATTGTTTTATCCGGATTTTTAACAACACCACTCATCGTATCCGGTATAAGGCCAGGATGGAGATTAAGAATTTTATTTTTATATGTGTTTATTAAAGATTGCGGAACGATTAATTTCCACCCCACCAAAACAATTAAATCAATTTGATTATCTTTTAATATTTTTTCTAAATCGTCTTTTTTACTTACAATCATTGAGTGAATATTATTTTTTTTTGCCCTTTGTAGTCCGAGAGCTTTTTCAGAGCTACTGATCACTAGTGTAATTTTCGTCTTAAGTTTTTTGTTTTTTGTTGCATCAATAATTGCTTGAAGATTAGTACCAGTGCCGGCCTCAGAAATTAGAATTGCTAGTTTTTTCATACAATTGTTTCAAAGACATCTTTTCTAAAACCACCCTTAACCGGCATAGGATATTTGCCGGTAAAACAAGAATCGCACAGTTTGTTTGATTTAATCCGTGACGCTTTTTTTAATCCCTTTAAGCTCAAATAAGCAAGCGAATCGGCTCCAATAAATTTTCTTATTTCCTTTGACTTCATATGGGAAGCAATCAATTGTTTCTTATCCGGTGTATCAATTCCAAAATAACATGGATCGGTAACCGGAGGAGAACAGACTCGGATATGAACTTTTTTTGCACCACAATTTTTTAACATTTTTACTATTTTTTTAATTGTTGTTCCCCGGACAATCGAATCGTCAACAATGATGATCCTTTTTCCTTTAACAATTTCTTTTAAAGGATTGAATTTTATCCTAACACCCATTTCGCGAATATTTTGTTCCGGTTGAATAAAGGTTCTACCAATATATCTGTTTTTAATAAGAACTTCACCGTAAGGAATTCCGGAAGCTTTTGAATAACCGATAGCTGCCGATGTTCCGGAATCAGGAACAGCCACAACCATATCAGCACCAATGGGCGATTCGTGAGCTAATATTTCGCCTGATCTTTGTCTAACTTGATGAACTAATTGTTTATCAAAAATACTATCAGGTCGGGCTAAGTATACAAATTCAAAAAGACAAAATCTTTTTTTAATGGATTGAACTTTTCCCACCGTATGGACGCCTTTTTCGTCAATAACAATTATTTCTCCAGGAGCAACCTCCCTAATAAACTTTGCCCCGACTGTGTCCAAGGCACAGGTTTCAGAACAAACAACATATGAATCGTTTAATTGGCCTAAAACCAAAGGCCTAAAACCAAATGTGTCCCTAAAGGCAATAATCTTATTTTTGGTTAATGAAATCATACTGAAGGCACCTTGAAATTTATTAAAAGAAGCAAGAATTTTATCTTCCCAATTGCGCCCTTCATAATTTTTTATTATCCAGCCCATAATTTCTGTATCGGAAGTTGAAGATAATTTAATATTTAAAGGTATTTCACGAGCCAAATCCATGGCGTTGATAATATTACCATTATGAGCTAAAGCAAAATCTTCATCTTTCAAATTTAAAACTACTGGTTGGACATTGCAAAGCTTATTACCACCGGTTGTTGAATATCTGGTATGTCCGATTGCAGCAAAACCTTTAAGAGAATTTATTTTTTCTTCGTTAAAGACTGAAGAAACTAAACCAAGACCTTTAACACTTTTTAAATTTTTACCGTTGGTGACTGTAATTCCAGCACCTTCCTGACCTCTATGTTGAAGACTATATAAACCAAAAAAACTAATTCTTGCAACATCAACCCCTTTTCCATAAATTCCAAAAATTCCACATTTATCCCTTAATCCAGTTTCAGAAGTCTTTAAAAAAACCCGCTCTGGGCGGGTAGTGCTTTTAACTGAGAAATTTTTTTTCCTCATTAGAAGAAAATTATATAAAATTTAAATCAGTTTTGCAAGGTGAATTATTATTCTATCTTCGAGCTTTTTTGTCAGTCAAAGTAATAATAGCAACAAAAAGCAAAACGGCGATCATTAGAAGTGCATAAGAAATATTAACGCTTGTAAGAAAATTTTGAACATTATTCATAATACTTATTCCTTTCAGTTAGAAATAAAGAAATTATTAATCCAAATATACCAAATGCTAAATTTGTGGTCAACAGTTTTAAATATGCATCTATCGATACCTTTCCTAAAAATCCAGGTGAAACAAACACTAATCCAAACCAACCGGAAGTTAGATTAATAAATATCAATGTAATAACATCTAAAACTGTTTTTCTAGAAATAAGAATCACAAAATAATTTTATGTTTAATTAAAATTGAAGTCAATAGGTTATAACCAACAAAGTGAGTATTTTAGAGCATTTGGACATAATTATTTCTTTGATATACCATTTGCGTTGGAACTAAATTAGTCATCCCCGTGAAGACGGGGATCCAGTCTATAATTACATTTTAAAAAGGTATATTTAGCTTGGATTCCCGCCCCCGCAGGAATGACACGTTTTTGAAAACAGCGTATAAATCATAATTAAATGTCATTAAAAGGATAATTTCCGTTTGATTTTACTGTATCAGAGATTTACAATCATTATGTCTTATGAAGACTATAATCACTTGGTTTTTCGGATTAAGTTTTCTTTTAGGTTTAATTATTACCCTTCTTTTAAAGATGTGGTTGATAGTCCCGATCTACATATTGTTAACCTTAATAACTATTCCTCCCTTATATGATTTTTGTCTAAGAGATTTAATTTAAATTTGAATAAAGTTATTCATATAGTTTTAATTTTATTACTTGTTCCTCTGTCAATATTAATTTCTTCTTTTTATGAATCTATTGATGGTAAAACTACGTTTAAAAAAACAGCTCAATTTTTTGCTAATGATGGATCAGCTTTTTATATGTATCCCAGTTTATATTGGCCAGTTGATAAAGGTGGATATGATGATGGATCAAAAGATCCAACTGTTGTGGATAAAATGATTTTTGATGTATTTGATTTAAGAAAAGGAGTCAACGGTGGATTTGGTGTACAGTTTATACCATTTAGCGCCCCTTATAGATTTCAACTTGAAAAGATATTTGGATCAAAACAAATAGTAAATTTTAATTATGGAGACCTTGTAGTTTTCAATAAAGAAGTGTCGAAGAATGACGTTAGAGTATTTATACAAAGAGTAATTGCCAAGGATGGTGATAAAGTTCGTTTTGAAAATGGATACTTACTTGTAAATGGAAAAAGAATTGATGAACCATACTTGTGGAAAGACCAATCAACTTACTCGGGCATTTTTTATAGTCAGGATAAATTTATTAAAAGTTGTGAGGAAATAACAGTTCCCATGAATCATTTATTTGTTCTTGGTGATAATAGGATATTTTCATTTGATAGTACAGATTTCGGTACGGTATCAAAAAGCGAAATACTTGGATATTTACCAAAAGATTATCAAACGATTTTGTCAAAGCACTGGTTAAAAAACAACAAAATAAACATTCTAAAAGAGGAAGACACTAATGAATTATTAACTTATATTAATCAAATAAGGCAAAAAAAAGGAAGACAGAATTTGACTATATTTAGTGATTCAAACATTCCTGTAAATAATTATCTAAAAACAGCTATTGAAAATAATAATCTTTCTAATACTCCAAAAAATCCAGCCACTCAAAAGGCATTACAGGAAGTATTAAGCAAAAACCCAATAAGCATAACATTAATCGAAGGCATATATGATTTAGATACTTATAAAAGATATTTGTATTTTGAGATGGAAAATAAAAATACTCAAGAAGCTAATATAGATGCTTCAAAATTTGCTTTTTCAACCTATAAAACCGAAATTAATGGATGTACGAAATCTGGAACGATTATAGCCACTTTTAAATAAATATTAATTTAAATATGGATTTAGAAAACATCAAAAATAGCATAAATAAATCTAATATTAATATTAGTAATTTAGAAAAAGAGATAATAATAAAGAAAAAACAAGAAACGTCGGAGAAAGTTATACAAACATTATTTGATAGGGTGCAAAATGAAGATAATAAATTGTCAAATTTAAGAGAGCAACTGCAAAAGTTAAAATCTCCTTACATAGCTAGAAACGAATTAAAATATCAAGTACCGCCGTCGAAAAAAGTAAATATCACTTATAGGGAAATACAAGAATTAGAATTGCGAATAATTGTTCTAGAAGATAAAATTCAGAGTTTATATCTATTACCTTTATTTATTAATTTTAAATCAACTTGATAAAAGATCCCCCCACTCACTCACTTCGTTCGTTCGGTCGGGATGACAAGCTAACGATTTAATAGTACATCTCCTGCCAGTGGGAGTCGACTTCAATATTTAAGTCAAGAAAAACCTTTTTGTTGATTGCTAGAGCAATTTCTTTGCGGGCGTAACTTCCGATCTCTTTGATCTTTCTACCCTCTTTTCCGATCAACATTCCTTTATAACGGTCATTGGTTGTTAAAATTCTTGCTTTAATATAGGTTATACCGTTTTTTCTTTCTAAAACCTGATCGACGATAACTGTTGTTGTATAAGGAATTTCCTCACCCATCATTAAAAATATTTTTTCCCGAATTAATTCACCCAAAAATATTTTACTGTCAAGATTAAGAATGGGGTAGACCAAGCCAGGTGGCAGTTCTTCGGAATCAATGTTTTTTTCCGGCAGATATTCAAAAATTTTGTCTAACAATGGTTTGATATGCATATTATTGATTGCCGATATTTGAAAAACATCTTTAAATTCTTCCTCTAAAAATTTATATTGAGGTAAAAATGATTTTCCCGGGTCATCAATTTTGTTAATAACTAATATTTTAGGCCTATTAATTTTTCTGACCAATCCAAGCACCTTGCTTTCTTCGAAATCTCTCTTTCTTGTAGCGTCAACCATATAAATCACTAAATCAACGCTTTCGTTTAAAATCTGCAAAGTCTTTTCATTAATTCGCTTTGAAAGAAAATCTTTCGCTTTTCCCACAATTCCCGGGGTATCGACAAAAATAATTTTTCCCCGCTCTTCTTCGTAAAGGGCCCGGATCGAAAATCTGGTTGTCTGCGGTTTTGGAGAAGTAATTGCTACTTTTTGTCCGATTACGTTATTGACGAAAGTCGATTTACCAACATTAGCTCTTCCCACCAATAATACTTTACCCATTTTTATCATGCTATAATTTTAACAGAATATGGCGGAATTATCAGATAAAGATATAATTAAAAAAATAAGAAATGGGGAAATAAATTATTATTCTTTTATTGTCAAGAAATATACTACCTCGATCTATCGATACATTGAAAGAAAACTTTTTAAAAAAGATGAGGTAGATGATCTGGTTCAAAATGTTTTTATTTCTTTTTATAAGGCGATTGAAAAATTTGATGAAAGAAAACCAATTAAGCCATATTTATTTCAAATCGTTCAAAACGAATTAAAGATGTACTACCGATCACAAAAACTAACCACATCATTAAACGATAATATTTATCTTATAGACGATCGTTCACAAGATAATAATATTGATGATTATTTGAGCCATCTAAATCAGGAAGAAAGAAATATTTTTCAACATATTAACAAAGGTTATTCATATGAAGAAATTGGAAAACTATTCAAAAAACCTGTAAATACGATAAAATCAATTATAAGAAGAGGGCGATTAAAAATAAAAAATATCCATGAAAAAACTTGAGGAAAAAATAATTAAAAAAATCTATAGAATGGAGGCGGAAAAAACTATCGGGCAAATTATTAGTGAAGTGTCTTTAGCTATTCTACTTTTTCTTTCCTCATCGTTTATTTTTTCTGTTATTGTTGAGATATTAAATGAACAGGCATCCTTTGATCTGTTCGATTTTTTAAGAGATGATTTTGAAATAATTAGGGAAAATTTTTTTAATAATTCATTAATATTTGTACAGGAATTACCACAACCATTGATTTATATTTTAATAGGACTACTATTAACAATAGTTTGGTTACTGTATGTGTTTACTAAAAATTTTAATAAAATTAAAAATAAATTAGTTTTAATTTATAAATTTTGGTTTAAATAGTTATGATAAAAAAAATACTTCCAGTTCTCTTAGTTGTTATTATTTTAATTGTTTTTTCTAATTATCAAAAAAATAATCAGACGATAAAAAAAATGTTAAATTCAAAAAACGTAGTGACAATACAGCCGACTGATTTAATAAAAAAAACAGTAAACAAATCGGAAAAAATTTTCTTGCAAGTCGACGAACCAAAAAATAACATTACTGTAAATAATGCAATAATAAATATAAGCGGTAAAACAATTGCTAACGGTTATATTTTTATTAATGAGCAAGAATTGAAAGCTGATGTAAATGGAGTATTTGCATCAGCTACTACTTTGGAAGAAGGAGAGAATTATATTCTTATAGTCGCATCAGATGATTTAGGTAATAGTGTTGAAAAAGATATTATGGTCAATTTGGAAACCACACAATAAATGCAACTATTTTAAGAATAGTTGCATATATAAGATAGGAGATGTTATTAATTCTTTATGTAGGGACGGGTAACCCGACCCGTACAAATAAAAAATAAATATGAAAAAAATATCTTTAGGTATAATTGTTTTAGCAACCTTTTTGACAGTCATTTCTCCAGCAATAGCCTTAACCCCATTAAGAAATGGAATTAGAAAAACAATCAGAGAAACAGTTAAAGAAGAAAAAAAAGAGGGGTCAAATCCAGCTGGAATAAAAGAAGATGTTAAGGAAATCAGAATGGGCTTACTTGATAAAATAAAAAATTTTATGAAAAAGAATCTTAAATTTGAAGCAAGAGTAAAGGGAAAGATAACTGTGGTTGGATCAAATAATTTTTCATTAAACGGAGACGATGGAACCTTTCAAGTAAATATTAATGATAAAACTAAATTTTTAAGAAAATTTGGTGGGAAGAGTTCTTTAGGCGAATATTCTGTTGGGGATGAAGTAATTGTTTTTGGAAAATTTACCGACGATACCAAATTAATTATTGATGCAAAAACTGTTAAAAATAATTCCATTCAAAAAAGATTTGGAGCTTTCTTTGGAAAAATAACTGTAAAAAATATTGATAATTTTATTATGGAAACTGCGGAGCGAGGGACGCAAACAGTCTATTTTGGGACAGCTAAAATTGTAAATAGAAAAGAAACAAATATTACATTGAGCGATATTAAGGTCGGAGACAGAGTTCGTGTCAAAGGGGTTTGGGACAAAACTTTAAGTAAAATTGCCGAAGTTATCCAAATCAAAGATTTTTCAATCCCGGTTGTTATCCCAACTCAAGCCACCGAGAATTGATTTATTTATTTGAGACCACTTAAAAAGTGTAAAACTTGAGTGTCCGCGTATTTTTAGAAATTTAACTTCAGGAAGATCGAGGATACCTGCTTTTAACCAGACTTGAGCAACTAAACTACCACAATAAATTGTTTTAACAGTTTTTTTAAGTTTCCTAGTTAAAAAAGCTAATTTAGTTTTTGATTTGATTGGATCAAAATTAATTGCGTAAAATTTTTTAATAAGTGGAATCATAGAAAAAGAATAAACAACCGGTTGATTATCAATAATTCCTGAATCACTGATTTCTTTTGCAATAAGACCGGCCTTTGCTACCATCTCCTTATCATTAGCGGGCGGGGGACCAAAAAATATTTTATTGTAATCGCCTTTTTTATAAAGTTCAATATATTCAATTGCCGTAATAATTCGGAGTCCT
The DNA here is from genome assembly GCA_002786595.1 of Candidatus Roizmanbacteria bacterium CG22_combo_CG10-13_8_21_14_all_34_12. Lineage (GTDB taxonomy): Bacteria > Patescibacteriota > Microgenomatia > UBA1406 > GWC2-37-13 > GWC2-37-13. The sequence goes on from PCTC01000014.1 coordinate 15,836, forward strand.
GACTTGTCTGATTGATTATCTGTCAGTGGTCCAATTCCAAGTCCCATAGGTGGAGGTGCAGCGTTAAGCAAAAGTGCATCGAATAAATTAAGGTTTGCCTCATCTTGATGAGGAATTATTGCAATATGATCAATAAAATCTTTTTCCCGGACAAAATAAATCGCCCAACCCGGCTCAACCTTTATGTTTTTTGCCTTTTCTTTTAACTGATCCCAAGATGGAAAATGAATCGTTGGAAGATCATTAAAGGAAATTTTTTGCATCTTATTCAAAAACGCCTCGAGCTTATCGTGTATTGAAGCTATACTCATAGCTAACAATGATACTATAAACTGTGCGGAATTTGTGGTACAATATGATTCATTAATCCACCGATTTTTGATGGTGGTTTTTTTTATAATATGGAAATTCGAAATGTTGTTATTATTGCTCACGTAGACCATGGTAAGACTACTTTGGTTGACGCTATCCTTAAACAAACTCATACTTTTCGTGACAATCAAAAAGAAATGGGTGAGACTCTAATTATGGACTCCAACGATTTGGAACGAGAAAAGGGAATTACGATTTTGGCCAAAAATACGGCTGTTTTTTACAAAAATACCAAGATTAATATTGTTGATACTCCAGGTCATGCTGATTTTGGTGGTGAGGTCGAGCGAGTGATCAATATGGCATCAGGTGCAATTTTATTAGTCGATGCTGCCGAAGGCCCTCTTCCCCAGACTAAATTTGTTTTGAAAAAAGCGATTGAGGCAAAGTTGAAGCTAATTTTAATTATTAACAAAATTGATAAAAAGGATGCTAGACCGAAGGAAGTTTTAGCCCAAGTTGAAGATTTGATTTTAGAGTTAGCCCTTGACGAATCTTTTCTTCATTTTAAAACTCTTTATGCAGTCGGTCGTGATGGAAAGGCCTTCTATGAATTACCGGAAAAATATGATCCAAATAGCAAAGACAATCTAATTCCTTTATTCGATACAATAATTAAGGAAATAGAAAATAATGCAACCGATGAAGATAAGCCTTTTCAAATGTTAATTTCAACTTTAGATTATGATAATTATGTTGGTAAGCTTTGCATTGGAGAAGTATCTCAAGGCATATTAAAAAAAGATCAACCGATTGTTTTAGTTCAGGATAATAAAATTATCGGCCAATATCGGGCCCAAAAATTATACACATTTGAAGGTTTACAAAAAAAGGAAGTTAACTGGGTTGCCA
>PCTC01000014.1:17083-18460 GCA_002786595.1 Candidatus Roizmanbacteria bacterium CG22_combo_CG10-13_8_21_14_all_34_12
GATCCATCAAATCCAATAAGTCTGCCTTCCATTAAAGTTGAAGATCCAACAATTAAAATTACCATTGGACCGAACACAAGTCCATTTTCCGGTCGAGAAGGAAAATATTGTACCTCTCGTCAGATAAAAGAAAGACTAGATAAAGAAAAACAAACAAACTTAGGATTGAAGATAGAACCCGATCCGGAAGGGGTCAATTATGTGGTTTATGGTCGAGGTGAACTGCATTTGGCGATCTTGATCGAAACAATGAGAAGGGAAGGATTCGAGCTTCAGGTTTCCAAACCGCAGGTTATTTACAAAAAAATTGATGGAGTGATAAGCGAACCTTATGAAGAAGTGACAATCGACGTAGACAAAGAATATATGGGTTTGGTCACGGAAGAGTTTGGAAAAAGAAAAGGAGAGATGCTTGATATGGTGACAACTGGTAACAATACCAGACTTATTTATAAAATTTCTGATTATAACCTTTTGGGTGTGAGGAGCATATTATTGACAAAGACCCGTGGAACAGCAATTTTGAGTACTTATTTTTTAGGATATTTTCCAAAAGGTCCAAAGATGGAGTCGGTAAGAAATGGAGCATTGATCGCAACAAAACCTGGCGAAACTGTTACTTATGGACTTGTTAAAAGTCAAAAACGTGGAACCCTTTTTGTAGGTATAGGGGTTCAGGTTTATGAAGGAATGGTTGTCGGGTTATCTTCTCGGGAAATGGATATTGACGTTAATGTTGTCAAGGAAAAACAGCTGACCAACAATCGTTCGTCTGGAGAGGGAGTTTCTGAACCGTTGATCCCAGCTACACTTTTATCTCTTGAACAATCACTTGATTTTATCAATGATGATGAAATGTTAGAAGTGACACCTCTAAATATCAGAATTAGGAAGACGCATCTTTCACCTTCTCAAAGAAGGGTCGAGGGACGACGTGCTGATAGTGTTCAATCTGAAGAATAAAACTACATAAAAAAACACTATCCTTCATAATAAATTTTTATTTACTATTCCAGATAGTGTTAATTTTTTTGCTAATTAATAGCTTCTTCTATCATCTCTAAATCCACCACCTCGGTTAAAACCGCCTCCACCTGGTCGCCTTTCTTCTCTAGGTCGAGCCACGTTAACGACGATTTTCCTTCCTTCAACTTCTTTTTCGTGCATCTGTTGAGTAGCAGCAGCGGCTGCTTCTTCAGTTGCAAATGTGACGAAACCAAAACCTTTTGATCGTCCAGACATTCTGTCTGTGATGATGACGGCTTCAGTGACTTCGCCAAATTGAGCAAATAATTCTTTTAAAGAATCGTTAGTCATTGTCCAAGGAAGATTTCCTACGTACAATTTTTTAGTATCCATGTATATTATTCACCTCCT
>PCTC01000072.1:0-1007 GCA_002786595.1 Candidatus Roizmanbacteria bacterium CG22_combo_CG10-13_8_21_14_all_34_12
GTTGTAGCTCATTATCCAGAGACCGAGGCTTGGTTTAAAAAGGTTGGAGAACGGACGTTAACAAATTACGCAAAGAAAGGTCTTGACGCTAAAAAAGTCTTTAAAACTGATGACGCTGTTTCTATCGGAAAAATTGTTAAAGGCTGGCTCGTCACTTATTTTCAAGAGTCTCCTGTTTTTATGGCCGTCGTTGAAGGCTATGATTGTATCGAGATCGTCCGTAAACTTTCCGGAAATACTATCCCCGTTTTAGCCGCTCCAGGAACCGTACGCGGTGACTTTTCCCATGATACAATTGATTTGGCCAATGAGCAGAACCGACCTCTTAGAAATATTATTCATGCATCCGATTCTCCTGAAGACGGAGAAAAGGAAGTTAATTTATGGTTTACAAAAGAAGAACTATTTTCTTACGAACCTGCTGGGGAAAAGTTTATGTACTCCAAGTAAATTTTAAAGATTAAATATTAATTGTTAAATAAACTGTTAAACAATAAAAAATGTTTAATATTTAACTGTTTAATCTTTCTTTAACCTTTAAGATTTAATATTTAACAATTTCCCCATTAATCTCTCTACTTTCCTCTGAAAGTCTTTCAAATCTTTATTATTCGTCAACACGTAATCACAATAAGCTAAACACTTACCGACCTGCTGTCCGGAATTATTTTGATCGATCCCGATATCGCGTTTGTCAACTATTAAGAATTCTTCGTACGTTTTGGGGTCCCATTTTTTACCTCGAATTAGTAATCTTTTGTAACGAAGTTTGCGAATTGCCTTGACTCCAATTAAAATAAAATTTGAGTTATTTCTCAAAAATTCTATCTCGCCGGGATTACGGATCCCTTCGATAACAATCTTATCCTTTTTTTTCTCGTTAATTGCCTTGATTATCCGCTGTGCTAGAACTTCATCCCCAAACTCCCGTCTTAGTTCATCCCCCATGTCCTGAAGCATCTGGCGGGTATATTTTTTAATTCCCTTTTTCTCTATTTCCCTATGAA
>PCTC01000072.1:1039-4036 GCA_002786595.1 Candidatus Roizmanbacteria bacterium CG22_combo_CG10-13_8_21_14_all_34_12
ACCTAATTTTTCAATCAAGTATTTAACCAGTATCCCCTTTCCTGAAGCGATCTGTCCTACGACACCAATGATAAACATATTACAAATATACTCCATATCTCGCCTGCAGTAAAAATATCGTATCTTTAATTAAATTTGCCTTTACCCAATCTTTGGTACTATTACTATCCAATAGCTCTCCTACACCATCAAGAACGTGTTTTAATGGCCAATTTTCTAAGGTTTTAATACATTTTTTCACAAATTCTTTTTTATTAAGTCGACTTCTCTTTTCAACCAAACCCCAGTTTATATCCCAATGTTTATTAAGCAAAAACCACGTATCATAGACATCTCTGTTGACTGGTTTTTTCCGAGTAGTTAAGGCCAATAATTTATTAGCAAAAATATCCTCTTTAATCATTGTCTGAATTGACAAGCCTAAATAATTTGATATTTCATATTTACTTCCTAAATTTCTTTTGCTAATTTCTATCTTTAAATTTCTTTGGCCTTTATCATAGATTAACAGCGAAAAAAGAGTATCTTTCTTATTTGTTAATTCTTTTATATTTCCTATATCTTTCAAAATCGTCTTTAATCTCGGTAAAACTTGATTTTCTTTTTTTTCGTCTAACAGGTCAAAGTCCAGATCAATACTAAAACGTGTTAGATTATGCAGAATATAAAGCAAGGTCCCCCCCTTAAATCCAAGAATTGGTCCCAATAAGCTGTCTTGATAGATACTTTTTAAAACTTCAAACATTACCGATCTGTGTTTACTAATAATGAGCATAAGATTTAAGATCGTCAACTGTTAATTTGCCTTCATAGACGGATAATAATTTTTGACATTTTTCAAAATCGATCGGACCTAAGTTATCAAAATGTCTTTTGCCATAAACGTAAATTGTGTCTAAAAAAGCCCGCTCTATAGTAGCTTGAGGAAAGTAGTCATCATATGTGATTCCCAAAGGGTTATTCAATATCTCAATTTTAATTTTTTTGTATAAAATTTTAATATCAGCAACTCTGACTTCGCGAGTGAGATAACTTCCTAAATGAACACGACTATCATACTGAAAAACAACGCCGTGTTTAGCTAATATTGTTTGAAAACTTACATACGAAGGAGTATACATTTTTGTTGATAGCTCCAGTTCATTAAATTTTATATTTTTAGTATAAATTCCCCGCCTAATTGAAAATATTTCCCCCTTTTTTACATAATAATTTATTTTTGACTTGACAAGATCAGCATTTGTTTCTCCAAGAATCAAAGCAATCTCGCGAGTGGTAAAAACCGTTTGGGGAAGTTTATTAAGACTGTAGGTAAGATTTTTCATTACTTCCAGTTTACAAAACTATATTTTTATTGTCAAGAGCCTGATCTATTATCCGTATATTTTTTTTATTATTTCAAGGATTCTCTCTCCCCAAAACAACATAACGACTGTCCCGATGACGAGAAACGGTCCGAAGGCGATCTTGCTTTTTAGTTTTCTATGCTTGAATAATATTATTATCAACCCAAATATTGCGCCCGTGACAAATGCGATGTATAGAGCCAGGAAGCCCTTTTGCCAACCCAATAGAAAGCCCATTATTGCCGTTAAATAAACGTCCCCTAAACCCATGGCCCGTTCTTTAGAAATAAAATAAACCAAAAAAATAGGGAGGCAGACGATTAAACCTGACAAAACATCAAATCCTATTACCTGGATTCCCGCCTCCGCGGGAATGACAAACTTCGAAAGAAGAGAAAATATGAATAAAGCCAATAAAATATAATCCGAGATTAAATGATATTTAAGGTCGGAAATGAAGATGACGATCAGACAAGCCATGACTCCAGAAATAAGGACAGTCCTTGTCAGCGACTCAATATAAGGACCGTCCTTAAAAACCGTAACAAAGATGACGCCCGTGACAAACTCTATCAACGGATACTGAAATGATAACTTTTTCCTACAACATCTCGTCTTCCCTTTCAAAATAAAAAATGACAAAACTGGAGTCAGATCATACCAAGCTATTTTTTTCCCGCAAAAGTCACAGCGTGACCTGCCGTTGATACTCTCTTCTTTAGGTAATCGATCGATTAGTACATTTAAAAAGGAGCCGATTGAAGCCCCAAAAATAAATATTGTTAAATTGATAAATTGTTGCATTGTTTTAAGTATAACAAACTACAAATAATACTTCTTTTTTTATCTATCCTATAGAACTAATATTTTGTGGGCTCAGCAGAGCCTGACTGCAAATACTTATTTAGCTTTGATAAATTTTCATAAGCTAGATAATATTGACCGTTATCAATCGCTTTTTGATAATATTCTTTGGCTTTTTGATAGTTTTTTTCACGTTCGTAAATTGCTCCCAAGTTATTCCAGTTTACCCACCAATACGGAGCTAACTTAACCGACTTTTCAAAATATTTCTTTGCCTCCTTATACTGCCCGGTCCTAAATAACTCCACCCCCATATTATTTTGAAGGTCAAAACTGCTATCTTGTCTTATATCACGACCAAACAAACTTAAACCGTTCCGCCAATCTAAAACCCGGACAAAACTCCGGAGGGAAAAAAGACAAATAATTATTATGAAAATGGTAAATAATAGTCTGGATTCCCACCTACGTGGGAATGACGTTTGTTTGTCATCCCCGTGAACCTGTCTGCGCAGGCAGAGACGGGGATCCAGTAATGAGCCAGCCATTCCCAACATCCCTATCATCGGAAAATAAAGCCAACGTTCCGCTACAGTCATATTGAGAGGAATAATTTGTAAGTGCGGAAGCAAACCGAGTAAGAACCAAATAAAAAAGAAGGCAAAAATTTTATTCTTAATTTTTATTATGTAAAAAATTGCCGTCAAAAATAATGCTATTTCAAGTAATAAAGGCAGGAAAAAATTATTAAAACTGATTGAATGGATAACCCAATGCTGGGCAATTGCTAAATGCATTGGGTAAAAAAATTTACCTAAATAATACAAAATAATCATCGGGATATTCA
>PCTC01000045.1:0-2712 GCA_002786595.1 Candidatus Roizmanbacteria bacterium CG22_combo_CG10-13_8_21_14_all_34_12
CTGGTATTTAACTAAATTTCTAATTTCTAATTATTCTAATTGACCTAAAAAATAACCAATGAACAATTTCCAATTGAAGTTTGGGAATTAGGACTTGATTAGATCAATTAGAAATTAGGTTAATTAGGTCAATTAAATTGATATTGGATGATCTTCCTCAATTGCTGGTAGGTGGTTTTCCTCAATCGCTGGCAGTTGACTTTGATATAAGACAATAGCTCTCCCTTGGAAATGACCTCTTAGAACGTGAAGGATATAGAGTATTTCTAAAATTATGATTATCTCCAACAGCCTCGGTCTTATTAAAGAAAAGAGAAACAGAAAAAATTTAACGACGATCATCCAAACGGGTAAGATGTCGAGGCTCAATTTAACGCTGTTAGCGGAAATTGATTTTTTAAAATCTGTTTGACCAAATAGGCGGAACTTATTTGGAGTAGATGAGGGGAGGTTGACGGAAAAGTTGCCTTTATCGTCGCTTTTGGCTGTAAGTTCTGGAAAAGTGAAGGCCTCGACGGATTTTACGATAATGTCCGTCCTTAATAAGGACGGACCTTGTTGATCTCCAAATACCGAAAGTTTAACCTCAGTATTCGGGACAGCCTGACCACTCAACATTACTTGATCACCCATAAAATAATCTTTTTTGTCCAGCGAAACAGTCGGAGGCATGATGACCGGGCCAATACTGACATTATAGTTGACAGGGAAAGGCGGAAGACACGCTGGCGCACTTAGTCGTCCAAGTTGGTCTTTAGCAGTCAGACAGGCTTCGCGTTTTGAAAAAGGGGAGAACCGATTGTTAAATTCAAAGTAACCTTTATTATTGGCGGTAGTAGTATCAAAGATGCCCATACCTTCAAAAGTCACCAAAGCATATGGGGAAGTATAACCAAAAAGACTAAATCTATGTTCCCCGATGAAAGCAAAGTTTATAATATCAGCTGATTGACTTTTAATTCCAGCGACCGTGCCTGAGGATTCCAGAGGATTTTTCAAATAAAGAAAGCCAAGTTGGAGGGGGATGAGAATGAGCAAAACAGTGAGTAATAAATGTTTCATTAATTTATGAATACTACCAACGTTTAATACTACCAATAAACCAATACTACAAATACTACCAATGAATGATTAAATAAACAAATAAAAAAAATAATTAAATCATTGGATTATTGATAAATTTATTGGTCGGATTGGTGACATTGGTAGTATTGGTCGGATTAATTACGTTTCCGTAGTTGCTGCTTCAATTTCTCAATCTCTTCATGTTCTTCCTTCAGTTCCTCTTCAAGAGTGGTTTCTTTAACCACAATATTTTTGTAAAGCTTGTTGGCAATAAAAATCATAATAATCATGGTTAAGATGATTGCTAAAGCGACTCTCCAAGGGAAAACCCAGACATAACTGACAGCGGTCAATGCTTGTCCACCCTCTCCGTAGGTTCCGGTAAGATTAACTCGATATCTCCCAGCCATCCACTTAGTTCCTAGCTCAGTTTCATAATTCCTTGAAGTTTCAGGAAAGATATTTTGTGTCTTAAACAATTTTTGATCAACCAAACCACCGAACGTATTAGCAAGCGTCAAAGACACCCGAGGAGTTACATGATAATCACCCCGATTTAGTATATCAGTTGTCACCTTAATTGGCCCGTATTCGAAAAAAGACGGAACAAAAAACTGCGAAATTAAAGCTTTTTCGGTAATTGGACCCTTTACTTTGATATAAATTAACGAAGCAATTCTTAGATTAGTACCTGAACCAATCTCTTCGGTCCCTAACGGCTTGGGCAATGTATTTCCTTGTTGAAAAAATACGGCCGTGTATCTTCCCCCAGCGAGAGCATCACTTGGCACCAAAATCTCGGTTTGGATCATAACTTTATCATGGGCGGGCAGTGTGGCTCTATCATACGGAAGAGTCAACCAACGTGAGGCCGAGTATTTAGCAGGAGCATCTTCGGCATTTTCAATAAATTTTGGGGTTCCCTTATTATCTTCAACGATGAAATCAGCGGTTTTAAAAAATCCGGAAACAGGATCATCAGACTGATTGTAAAAGCTGATTGTCACGGCCGTTTTTTCACCCGGGGCTACTTTAATTTCATTTCTAGCCGGCATGACGACGAGGGGGATGGAAGCCTGAGCACTGACATTACCTGAATAAAGAAATAAAGAAATAAAGAAATAAAGAAATAATACAAAAAATATTTTTAATTTTAAATTTTTAATTTTGAAATTTATTTGTTTATTTGTCATTTGTTTATTTGATTATTCCACTTAAAAAGTGGCGGTTGCTGTTAATTGAACTTTATTAAAATAGTATCCTGCTGGTTGAGTTGTAGAAACATTTAAGCGATAGCAAAGATAAACTTGGGACGAAGCAACAGGCGCGGCATTGGACATAATGGTTTGCTTGGTCTCTGGTGCTTCTTGGTCGGCAAATTGACGGGCGCAAAAGTTTGTCGATGTTCCGCCACCGGTTGTAGTACAAGGTTCTGAGGTAGAATCATACAAGAAAGAGGCATCCGTACCGGAAACATTGGCTAAGGAAAAGCCCATTCCATACTTTGCCGTACTAGTCCAATAATACCCGGCAGTTTCACTGCAGGAAACAGCACCGCAAAGGGTATCCTGAATACAGTTAACCGATTCACCGGCTGTGGCGCCGGTACAGGCAATCCCATCTTTTCCCATCTGATCATTTTCTTCG
>PCTC01000045.1:2739-8695 GCA_002786595.1 Candidatus Roizmanbacteria bacterium CG22_combo_CG10-13_8_21_14_all_34_12
ACCCCAAGGGACTGAGGTAGCCGTTGTTGTTACATCGGTTGTTGTACCGCAAGCAGAGGTACTAGTACTTACAGCTGCGATTGTCACTGATAAAGTTTCCTCAACGGTTGCCGAAACCAAAACTCCCTCAATTACAGCCACTTTAATATTACTTTGATCAAGAGTATTGTCCGATCCGTCTCTGGTTTTAACATTTAAAGTATATACATCGGCGGCCCCTTGAGTGTGACCGGAGGAAATTGGAGCGGGGTTTATCAGTTTATTACTGGCGTCTCCAACCGTGACTGTAATTATTGATCCAGCTGCGCAAGAATTAGTTGATCTATCAATTCGTATCAAATGATCAGCTGACGCCGTACCGGCTGTGACCGATGCGACTGTCCAGTTATTATCACAGCCACTTGACGCTACTGAGATATCACCAGTTCCAACTCCCCCAAGATCAAAGCCGTTTGTTGCAATACTAGCATTTGTATCTGGAAAATAATCGTTTGTTTTTCCAGTCGTATCAAGAGCGGGGATTGTGATGTATATATCACCAGCGGTTGGAACTTCACTTGCCAAAGTAAAAGCGATTGTATGGGTGGCGGATTGAGAAGCAATAACATAATCATTAGCACTTAAAGCTACAGCATCAAGAGAAGGGGTAAAATTAAAGTTGGTAGTATTAATAATATTAGCTACCGTATAAGTTGTATTATTGTGGCATCCATCCAATAGAGAACCTGAATAACAAACAACATCGTTTGGAAATAAATGATTAGTGTCATTATCTGCGTTTCCAGATCCTTCGATTGTGATAAGCGATGAGCCTGCCGCTCCAGTCCTAACTCCAGCTCGATATGATAGTCTGCCGTTACTTAGAGTATCTGATGCATTAGTAAAACCAGCCGTATCAAGTTTAGAGGTGAATTCAGGAATTATACTAAGGTATATTGCGGTGGCCTGGAAAAAAACCAACAAAAAAAGAATTGAGCGGTATAAATTTTTTTTCATTATATTGTTAAATATAGAGGTTTAGATATATTATTGTCAAGTGTAAATGCAGAAGAAGAAGAAGAAGAAGAAGAAAGCCCAAACCAATATTGGAAATGTCCGCTTTTAGTCGTCATCCCCTTGAAGAAGGGGATCCAGACAAATTTAGACAAATTTGCCCCTTGACAGTTTTAACTATTTTAACTATAATAGCTAAAATATGAACACTACTTATATTTCCGCTACAGACTTGAAAAGAAAAACAGCCGAGATTCTGAACATGATTTATTATGAAAAAAAAATTGCTGTCGTAGAGCGTTTTGGTAAAACTTTAGTAAAGATGATACCTTACGAGAACAAAAAGGGGAAGAAAGAAGAAATTTCTTTGGTTCTTGACCGCTATTTTGGCAGTTTGCCAGATTTTCCCAGGGTTAACAAAGAAAGAAAGTTTCGTAATAAAAGTCTGACTTTATGAAATATTTAGCCGATACTGACGTTTTAATTGATCATCTTCGAGGTAAAAAAAAACTTGATCCAACTCTTCTTAAAGACGGAGTAGGTATAAGTATTATTACTTATGGCGAATTATTGTATGGCGCCGAAAAGTCAATAAACAAAGAGAAGACAAAACAAACAGTCTTAGATTTTATTAAAAATCTGTCGATAGCAATAATTAATCTTTCAGAAGAAATAATACAAAAGTATGCAACCATTAAAGCCGGTCTAGAGAAAAAAGGACAAAGGCTTGATGATTTTGATCTACTAATTGCTTCAACGGCGATGAGCGATTCACTCGTGTTTCTCACAGGAAATATAAAACATTTCAGCAGAATAAAGGAACTAAAGATATTTGACAAATAATCTCTTGATTTATTTTTTCTCGTCTGTTACATTGTTACTTATATGGCAATTAAAGAAAGACGGACGAAGATATTGCTTGCTTTGTATTTACTGTCAGACGTTGAATTCTCTCTCATTAATTTCGATGAAAAAACCCAAAAAATTTTTGATCTTTCCTTGAATCAGAAGACCAGGGGAACCTTGTCAGGAATGTTAAGGGAAGGGTTGATAGAGAAATCTAAAATAGGGTCCGACCCTCCAGGAGGGTCCGACCCTTATCGTCTCACTGAGAAAGGATTCTCAGAATTATGCCTAGAATTTCCTTTTTTTAGATTCCTAAAAGAAAAATGGGATGGTAAATGGAGGATTATTTCTTATGAAATTCCAGAAAAAAAACGGGAAATTCGCGACCGATTGCGTCGGGAAATGCAGGGTTGGGGACTCGGTCCTTGGCACAGATCTTTCTGGCTGACCCCGCACCCAATTTTACCTACTTTAAAAGCATTAACTTCCCAAAAAGAAGAAGAAAGGTATATTCAAGCATTTGAGGCCGATCATACTTTTGGCGACCGTGAATTCCTAATAGAAAAAGTCTGGGGTAAATCGAATTTGGATAAATCTTATCGTGAGCTTTTCAAAAAATGGCACGAAATTTTATCTTCGGGTGATGAAAAGGTTGAAAAATTAAAAAAAGTAATTGGCGAATACATCAATCTGCTTCGTCAAGATCCAGGGTTGCCAAAAGAATTAATAGGGGAGAGCTGGATTGGGTTTGAGGGGTGGAATATTTTTAAGGAGATTAAGAGTATACTTCTTTCATAGTTGAAAAATCAAACCTCAAAGATCAAAACCAAGTGCAAAGTTTAAAGTTTTTAAGATTTTAACTTGGATTTGATATTTAACCTTTAATCTTTGAGCTTAAATACGATATCTCCCTCTTCATCCGTCCGTCTAATTTTGATATTCTTGGCTTTTAGCATATCTAAAACCTCTTTACTCGGGTGGCCATAAGAATTATTTTTCCCAACACTTATCACAGCAGTACTTGGATCTGCTAAGTCCAAAAATTTTTTAGTCAGACCGTTTTTTGAGCCATGATGGGGAACTTTCAAAATATCAACCTTTCCAATGGTGCTGTGGGACAGCCTACCTAATACGAACGGTGATGCATCGCCGGTAAATAGCACGCCATCAAACAAAATCACGCTGGAAAATCATTATCATTATTAGATGCAAAATTTTTTGGTGGCCAAAGAATATTAAATCCAGGCCAGATTATTTTTCCGGCAACGGCTTCTTCAATTTTAATTTTTTTATTTAATATTTTTTGGAGAAGCTTTTTATAGGTTTTACTGACGATCAAACTCGCAGTATCAACAGTGATAAATTTATCTATTTTGTAACGGTCGGCTATGAAAAAATAACCGTTATAGTGGTCATTGTTAGGATGGCTTAAAAAGGCCAGTTCAATTTTCCGGTCCCAAAATGGCATATATTTTCCCAAACAGGAAAGAACGCTTTTGTCCGGGCCGGCATCTATCAAAACATCGATCTTATTTCTAATTCTAATGTAGGCGGCGTCGCCCTGACCTACATTACAAAAAACGATTTTTGTCCGTTCGTCGAAAAATGAAGATAAAAAAACAAAAAATATAATCATGAACGAAAAGAAGGAAAATAAAATCAAATCACGGGTTTTAACAGGTGATTCAAACATATTTAAAATACAAAATATCCAAATGGTATCTTTGCTAAAATTTCAATAACCCAAACAAGATAACTCAAAATTCCGTAACATATAAGACTAGGAAAAAAACCTAAAAAATAATTAATTTTGCCCAAAAATGCCGTCAAAAAACCAAAAACCATTAGAGGGGGAATTGTTTCGGCCACGAGTAAATTGGCCAGAGGAGAGATTAAGGATATTTGTTTAAAATAAAAAAAGATAATTGGCACGGTAAAAACTTGAGCTGCCAAAGTTAAGCGGAGATTTTTAACAATATAATTATTTGACTGACCTTGACCAAAAAGAATAATTCCAAATGTTGCACCATAAGAAAGTTGTAAAGAAACTGTTTTTAACCAGTCCGGCCAAAAGATTGAAATAAAAATTAAAGAAAGAAAAAGGGCGTATAAAGTATAGTTTTTTCTTCCAGTTATAATTGCCACGTGTGTGAGTAAGCCCATAATGGCGGCTCGGATAATTGGGGCTTGAGGGCCAACAAATATAACGAAGGAAATGATCACTAGTATCGTTATCAGAGTAGACAGTTGTTTGCTTAAAAATTTTGTCGATGAACTAATTAATGATGAAAGTAAAGTAATATTAATTCCAGAAAGGACAACAAGATGTAAAAGACCAACGACTTTAAGCTGTTGGTAAAACTCTTTTGTGGTTCTCAAGTTTACACCAAAAATAATTCCGTTTAAAAGTGATGAATGAGGTTCCGGTAGGTAAGAATTTATAACGTTGGTGAAAATTGCGGGAGTAAACATAATAACTATATTTTTATTAAACCTTTTATTTTCTCAAAAACATTCTTATTAACCACTTTTTTTGTCAGTAACTCTTCCAATGTTGAGTAGGGTCTGTTAGCAATGATTTTATTTGCCGTTACCTGACCAATGCTCGGTAATTGATCTAATTCATCGATTGTTCCGGAATTTAGATTAATTAATTGATTGTTCGTAGTGGTGTCCGTTGTAGGGGCAATGTTTACATCGCCCGTGACTGGCGAAACATAATCCAACATCCGTTGATTCTGGATAAATATTCCGTTATTAATTTCAGCTATCGACGGAACATAAATTTTTTCCTGATCGGTAACAATTCGAGCCAGATTGAAATTGCGATTAAAAAATATTACGTCTGCGTCATCGGATAAGCCGCCGGCTTTATCAACAACCTCCTTAATTCTTGCACCGTAATTTACTTGATAAAGATTTGGTTTTTTGACAGCACCCGAAACGTCGACAAAAATATTTTTATTAATTATTTTGGGGCTTAAAGAAGCCTCCAAAGTATGATCTTGTTTTTCGTTTGTTTGATTATTACTAGCATAAATTATTAAGGAAATTATAGTAATAATTATCGCCGCAGATAAGAGGATAATCTCTGAAAGATATTTCTTAAGTTTTAACTTTTTTAACAATGGCGAAAAGGATTTTAAAAAACCTGGCATAGGATATAATTATTATATTTAGTAAAAATCTTGTCTACCGCTTATAACCTACAAAAGTAGTCTAACGGAGCGTTAGGAAGCTAAAAAAATGACGAATGATATCTTAGTCTGGATTCCCGTCTTCACGGGAATGACGAGAAATAATAAACATAACAATTACTATTGTTAATAGTATACCCCCCACCATCTTCAATGGAAAAGCATAGAATGTTGTGGAGCCAAAAACCATCGGGGAGTTTTCACCAAATTTAATTTGGGTTGAAAGGTTATATTTGCCTATAAAAAATCCAGACAAAATTAATGATGTAGAGACGCAAGATTTTGCGTCTCTACGGTCGCTACAATCAACCTGGGCCGATGGTGTTGCCTCGATCATTCGTTCTGATTCTGCCAAAATATTTTTTGAAATAATATCATATTTTGCCGTTTCCCCAAAATTACCTTTTAAACTGATTTGGCCTTCCGGCTTTATCATGTTTTTTCCTTTATTAGCAACAGTTAAAACAACAGGAATTTTATCTACGCTATCAAAAACTCTGATGTTTTTACCAAGCATAAATCCGTTTTTCGTTGAAAAAAGAATAATTTTTGGCTTAATAACGATATTCCCAGAATTAGAAATAGTTACTAAGATATTTGATCCAATTGTGGCTTTAGCTCGGGCGGAAAAAATTCCTTCACTTGTGGCTGGGGGAATTGTTTCGGCCAGAAGACTATAATAATAATCACCGTCAGTAATATTTTCCGGAATTCTTATTCGTAGTAAAATTTGTTGAGAATCTTTAGTTTTTAAAAAAAACGGTTGATCAAGAGTTAGATCGGCATTATCCAAACTAAATCTAATCGGTCCTTCAAATTCTGACTTAATTCTTATGTTGCCAAGATTATCTTTAGCTTCGAAAGGTAAAATTTTTAAATTTAAAAAAGTCGGATCACCAAGATTTTCTAATTTATAGGCA
>PCTC01000032.1:0-767 GCA_002786595.1 Candidatus Roizmanbacteria bacterium CG22_combo_CG10-13_8_21_14_all_34_12
GATACATCGAAGTTTTTTTTCCAGAGGCTAAAATGATTGCTAAGATAGGAATTAAATAGATGAATCGAAAATATTGCAACATTGGGGTAAAAAATGAAACCAAGAATCCCAAGATTAGTGGAAAAATAAGTAAATAAAAGACAGTCTTAATAAAGACTGTCTTCTGAAAGACTGTCTTTATTGTAAGCATAACAAATCCTGTCCATCCTCCTGCTATTCCCCAATACAACCATTTGGGATAAAAACTAATTCTGCCAATGGAAAATTTAACCGGAATTAAAAGCAAATCTTTTAAATTAGCTTTCCCCAGTACTAGTGACCAATTGGTGACTTGGCTAAGGGCAACTTTAGAATTAATTAGTTGTTGGTAAAGGAGAGGGGAGATTAATAAAGTAATTAGTATGAAGTATAAAGTATTTAGTATAAAAAACTTGTAATTCTTTTTATATAAATAATATATTAAAAAACTAACTATCAAAAAAATAGAACCATAAAATGTTAAAAAGGCTAAAGATATAAACAAGCCGAGCAGTATGTCATTCCCGCGAAGGCGGGAATCCAGACCTTTGGTACTTAATATTTTTAAGAAAAAATATAACGCTGCCGTCAACAAAAACGTCACCATCATATACATACGGGCTTCTTGTGAATAATAAACGATTAGTGGATTAAATAGAAAAAATGCCATTGCCCACACTCCGCCAATTAAATAAACAACATAACCTGTCATTAAGCTAAATAAAATGGACGGCATTCTGAGCGCAATT
>PCTC01000032.1:813-13369 GCA_002786595.1 Candidatus Roizmanbacteria bacterium CG22_combo_CG10-13_8_21_14_all_34_12
AAAGTGGGGGATGAAAGTCGGTCGGTGAAAATTTGCTAATAATCTGCGTAAGATCAAAGTTCTTAACAACATTAGCTGTCACTGCTTCATCTAACCAAAGCGATTGATTAAGTGCAATTAAACGGATAGCAAATGCGAAGAAAAAAATAAGGAGAATTTTTTTGTTCATTTAGTATAATTATACAAAAGCGGGATTAGTTCATCGGTAGAATATCTGCTTTCCAAGCAGAGGGGACGGGTTCGACTCCCGTATCCCGCTCACAACTTTAGAGCCTTCAGTCAATCTTTCCATCCTTGTGGATGATTTTTGTACCAGACAATAAGTGATTTGACTGAGTCTTCAATTGTTTTACTTGGTTTCCAGCTTAATATTTTTTCTGCCTTTGTAATATCTGCGACCTTTTTGGCGTCATCACCTTGCCTTGTATTGGCTTTTTCGATCGGAATCTCAATACCTGTTAATGTTTTGACTTGATTGACAACTTCAAGGACAGAGCTTCCTGTTCCCGTTCCTAAATTAATGATTTCACTTTTCTTAGTTTTGATAAGATATTCTAAAGCCTTTAAATGGGCTAAATTTAGGTCAACCACATTGATGTAATCGCGAATAGGAGTCTTATCAAGGGTATCGACTTCTGGACAGGTAAGATAAAATTTTTCTATTCCAAGTGCTCCACGGACGGTATTTTGTACTAACAAAGTTGATGGTTTTTTGGAATCGCCGATTGATCCGTCATCCGTTGCCCCGCACACATTAAAATATCGGAGAATCATATAATTAAATTTTTTTAATTTTCCGTACCATTGAATGACCTCTTCGGCCATTTTTTTGGAAGCTCCATATGGAGTCGAAGGACGTAGTGGATGTTTTTCGTCAATTGGGTAGTATTCTGCCTCACCATAAATAGCGCAAGTTGAAGAAAAAATAATATTTTTGATATTAAATTTATCCATGCTAGAAAGCAAATTCGATGTGACCGCCACATTATTTAAAAAATATTTTCCAGGATTTTTCATTGACTCATCAACTAGACATGACGCTGCATAATGAATAACAGCTGAAATATTTGGTTCTTTTTCAAAAATAGGAGAAAGATCATTCTTTAAATCTACTTCATAAAACTTAAACTGATTAGGATATTTATTCTTTAAAAATTCCAGTGGTTCTTTATAACCAGTTTGAAAATTGTCTAAACTAACGACCTGATAACCGGATTTTAAAAATAAATCAGTCGCCACCGAACCTATATAGCCACCAGCACCGGTAATTAAGATTTTGGACATAATATATGTTAGCAAAAATTGACCTAATTAACCTAATTATTCTAATTGACCTAAATAATTACCAATAACCAAATGGAGTTTGGTATTTTTTTTAGATTAATTAGGTAAATTAGAAATTAGAAATTTTTTGACCAAATGAAACGGGTGCCAGTGTACTCTCCCTTCAGCAAAATAAATTCCACCAAAAATTAAAACGCTTCCAAAAATATAAAACCAATTTGGATATTCATGAAGTAGGGGAGCGGCAACAATAATTGCGGCAATCGGATCAATGTAAGTAAAAATTCCCACTTCTTGAGCTTTTAGACGCGAAATTCCGTAATAAAAAAGAAAATAGGCTAGAGCGGAAGAAAAAAACACACCAAAGATTATTCCCGTCCATCCGGCAATATTGAGGAATGAAATATCCCAATTTACAAATTCTTTTGGAATAAAAGGTATGAATGTTAAACTGCCAAAAAGAAAAGTAATTGCCGAGACTTGAATCGTATTTATTTTTTTTAGAATGTCTCGGCCAAAAATAGTTTGCAAAACACTGCCAAAAGTTGCCAGCAAGATAAAAAGATTTCCTTCAATAGCTCCAATGACAAATTTTCTCCCGTCCAAAATTAAGGGAGATAATATAATAAATAATACCCCAATCAAGGCGATCATCATTCCACTCAACACCTTTAGCTTTGGCTTTTCTTTCAAAAATATTATTGACAATATGTAAATGAAGACCGGACCGGAGGAAGCAATTACTGGAACATTAATACTTTCTGTTTTTGCCAATCCCAAAAAGAAAAAGGAAATATTTATGGTGATCCCGAAAAAACCAACCAGCAATATTTCTAGCCATTGCCTGCCACTTAGTTTTTGCCATTTGTTTAAAACGATAGGCAAAAATATTAACCCGGCAAAAAAGAAGCGGATAAAGGCTAAGGTAAAAGGGGGGATATTGGTAAGGGCAAATTTAAAAATCGGCGAGGCCATACCCCAGACAACATTAGCAATAATTAACGCGAGAACAGGGTTCATAAGCAAAGTTCAAATATTAAAGTTTAAATATCAAAGCCTAGTCTAAAGTTTAAAGCTTTTAACTTTAAACTTATTTTTGATCTTTGATTTTTGATTTTTGATCTATAAATACAATCAGTTCTCCAATAATTCCCGTCATCACAACCTGGATACCAACAATAATCAGAAGGATTCCAAGTTGAAGGAGCGGTCTCTGATAAAGAAGTACACCAAAAAATAATCGTTCAATAGTTAAATAAAAACTTATTAAAAAACCGATAAAGAATAAAGCTCCACCGATCATTCCAAAAAAATGAAGCGGTTTTTCTGAAAACTTAAACAAAAAATAGGCTGTTAATGTATCTAATAACCCAGTAAATAATTTTCCTGGCCCAAACTTTGATTTGCCGAACTTTCTTTGATTATTTTTCACATTTATTTCTGTCACCTTAGATCCATTATAGAACACAGCTAGCGGAAGAAAACGGAAGTTATTACCGTAAAAAATAAAATCCTTTAAAACCTCACGCTTAAAAGCTTTGTAACCACAATTAATATCAATATATGGGGAATTCAAAAAAGATTTTAAAAACCAAGCAACAATCTTTGAATAAAATTTTACCAGTACGTTGTCATTTCTTTTTTCTCTGATTCCATTTACAAAATCATTACCTTCATTAATTTTTTCGATAAATTTTGGCAAGTCCTCTGGATCATCCTGTAAATCCCCATCCATAAAAATAATTATTTCTCCAAGGGAATTTTCGACCCCGGTCTTTAACGCCGCCCCTTTTCCTAAACGTTTCTTATGATTAAATATCTTTATATTTGATCTTTTATCTTTGATCTTTGATTTTTCTTCTGATCCATCATCTACCAAAACAATTTCGTATTCCTTTTTTATTTTACTGAGTGTATTTATTAACAGATTAATTAATACTGGAATTGATTCCGCTTCGTTATAAAATGGAATAATAACTGAAATCATATTTTTTTATAAACTTCTATGCTATTTTCTCCCTGCTCATCAGTAAAAACCATTTGAAAAGTATTGTCATCTAATAATTTAAAATAAAACTTTACAGGAATACTGTTCTTTGAAATATCTCCAATCTCTGATCTATTTATCATAATATAATCAGCTAGGCTATACTTTCCTATTTCATTTTTCAAAATATCTTCTTTGGTTTGTCCCATTGTAGCAAAGGCGGAATCATAAAGAAAATTAAAATAATATTTTCTATTGGTTAAGAACGGTGCTAATTTTGGAGTTGTTGCCACTTTTATATTTTCATCTTTAAGTTTATTTACCCAAAATTTAATAGATTCACTTTTGACTTTGTCAATCTCTTTATAACCAACCGGTTGCTTTACAAAATAGGGGACAGGGTTATAAAGATAAACTGAATAAATATTAATAGATAAAAAAGTAAAAAAAATAGCTGTTTTCAAAATTTTGTTTTTAATTATTTTATTAAAATTCTTATAACCTAAAATCAGGGAATAAAATAAAAAGGCAACGATTATTGAATTGTAGTGAAAGTAAATAGAACGCTGATTTGAATTAATACTTAAAATATTTATGGCCGACTCAGGCAAGCTTATTAATAAAGTCAGTGGAGAAAATAAGCTGTAAAATAATGGAGTGATAAGCAACTTTATATAACTAAATCCTTGTTTGAATATCTCAGGCAATCGCAAACTCCAATTATCAAAATATCTAGCAGCAAAATGTTCACTACCTCTAAAGTAGGGTATTATAAAATAAACTGTCGATATGAAAAAAAGTAGACCTAAAACAAATGTCATTAATCCAATTTTTTTTTCTTTTTTTACAAGAAATAAATAAACTCCAAAACAAAGCACAATCAAACCAATGTGTTCTTTTGTCAAAAGAGATAAAAATATAAAAAAGAAAAAATACGACCATTTTTTAACTTCCGAAAAATATATTGCGAATAACAAAGTTGTTGTAGCTATCGTGACCGCGTGAAAATCAAAAAGCACCGCTCTCTGGATGGCAAAATAAAAAAGATAGGTGAGTGCAAATATAAAACTAATCAAATGTTTTTTTAATATTTTTTGAGAAATCAAAAATACTGCCAAAGCTCCCAAACCTAATATTATTACTTGTCCAATAAGTAATACTTCCGGCCCCTCATATATTTTGTAAAAGGGAGCAAATATTGCCAAAATTGGATCAAAATGAATTGCCAAGCGGGAAACATTTTTTTTCAAATCTTGATTGGTCATCTCAAGAAACCTGCCTTGGGAAGTGTTGTAAACAACCTGATTCATAATGCCCAAGTCATAGTAATAGGAATTTAAGGTTCGATATCGACGGATTGATAAGTAGGAAAAAATAATAATGAAGATAAAAATTGACAGACTTAATAAAATTTTGTAAATATAGTTTTTCATTTATTTCCCGAGTGAAACTTCTCATGTATTTGCTTTAATCCAAAATTTGTCACGTGGGTGTAAATCTGGGTGGTGGCAATATTTTTGTGCCCCAGCATTTCCTGGACCGATCTGAGATCTGCCCCATGTTGCAATAAATCCGTAGCATACGAATGGCGCAGAATATGTGGGCCAATTCGAAGAGTAATTCCGGCTTTTTTTCGATACTTATCGACCATCCTTTCAATCGAACGGGCAGAAAGCCTTAATCTTTCATCAGTCAGCCCCTCGTGCCCCTTGGGGCCCGAATAACGAATAAATAAAGGACGGTAGGGATCCGATCTTTTTGTCAAATATAGACTCAACCATTCCTTGGCATGTTTTGACAAAAATACCACTCTGCCCTTCCCACCTTTCCCAATTACACCAAACTCTCCTGACTGAATATTGACCTGCTCGCGATTCAATGCGACTAATTCCGAAACTCTTAAGCCCGTTGAGAAAAGAACCTCCAAAATTGTTCTGTCCCTAAGCCCCTGCTCATCTTTTGGATTGACAATTTCAAATAATCTTTTTAATTCTTCTGGCGATAAAAATTTTATTATTCTATCCCGATTTTTTCCAAGCTCAACCATGTCTGGAGAGAGCGATTGAACGCGCTGACGGACAAGGTAGCGGAGGAAGCTCCTGAGTGCTACTAGGAAGTAATTTTGAGTTTGGCGCTTCAGAGCACCCTTATCTGGATTTTTATATTCATGAGAAAGATATAATCGGAAGTTCCTGACAATATTATCATCAATTTTATTAACCGAAAAATCTTCGGTTTTTTGGCTTAAAAATAACCACTTCTGAAAGAAATTTAGATAGTAGGCATACATCTTGACTGTCTTAAGCGAGAGGTTTTTATCTAATTCGCAGTATTCCAAAAAACGCAAGATAGCTTCCTTGATTTCCATGAACTAATTCTATCATTTTTACTTAATTTCGACCGAAACAATTTTTACTGGAGTAACTGGAGTTGAATTTTCTCCTGAAAAATTTGGTTTTACTTCTGAATCTGCGATTTTATCAACTACATTCATACCTGTTGTCACTTTTCCAAAAATCACATAGTTTTTTGGTAGGGGATTATCAGAGTGCATAATAAAAAATTGACTGCCATTGGTGTTTGGGCCGGCATTAGCCATGGCAATTGTTCCCCTTGTGTACTCGCCCGTGAAAGGTTCGTCGTCAAATTTATATCCTGGCCCTCCTGTACCATCGCCTTTTGGGTCACCACCTTGAATCATAAATCCTTTGATTATCCGATGGAAAATTGTTTTGTTATAAAATCCTTTTTTTGCCAAAGTCACAAAGTTGCTGACTGTTTTTGGCGTTTGATCTGAATTTAGCAAAACGGTTATGTCACCTTTTTCTGTATGTAAAACTGCAGTCTTGATAATTTTTTTCATATTAAAAAAATATAGTCCAACAACTCCTATTATTATAACTCCTAAAAACAGGAATAATAGTAGTTTTTTGTTCATAGCGAAGAGTATAATTTAAATCTTTTCTTATGTCAAAACAAAATCATCCTCAATACCTTGTCTCTACTGATTCTATTGGTTTTTTAGGAAGACCCGAACAATTTCTTTTCCTCTGGCAGGAATATTTTGAAAATAAAACTCTTGATGGAGTAGAAGTTATTGCTTTTCAACCGGTATTAAAATTAAAAAAACTTGTTAATGTTTTAAAAAATAATAATATCCCTGTATTATCTTTTCATGGAAAAACTGGTGGCGAAAATCTCCTTTATTTTTCCGGAAGAATTATTATGACATTAGTCAACTTCTGCATAGTTAACGCAAAAAATGTTTTAATAAATTTTCCCGGAATTGAATTCTTGTCTCATGCTCCATATTTTGAAAAAAAATCAGTCAAAAAAACTATTATGCAATATCATCCCGAAAAAATATGGATAGAGAACCACCTGTATGGTAAACGTGGAGTAGAAGATGCGATTAAGCAAATAATTATTTACAGAGAAAATAAAATTAATGCGAGTGGAATGTTGGATATTTATCATTATATTTCTCATTCAATAGATTTGCTACAAATAAACTGGCCAAACTTGGTTGAAGAATTAAGATCATATATTTTGCTTAAAGATAAAAACGGTGAACAGTTTTTTGACGGAGTCCATTTTCCAATTGGTAGTCGATTAGATGATTCTCTTCCAGTTGATAGTATGACAGATGAAATGCTTAAATTATTTTCTCAAAAAATTATTCCTCACGTTGAAAGAGTGGTTTTTGAAAATCAGCAACCACTTCTGGGATTATTTTTTTCAACGGATAAAATGCTTGAGGAGCAAAAGGCAAGAAATACAAGAATTCTCGAACGTCTAAAGAAAACTGGAATTATTTGTTAAGCGAGTGTCATTCCTGACAACATACTTTAGAAGAAGTGTCCCTGTTTTGTTTAACTTTCTGCTACTAATTAATTGCAGCTTCGTATTTAATAATTGTCCTTCAACAATATTTTTTCCAATTCCAAAAATCATCGGTTCAATTGTTAAAAACAATTCATCAACCAAATTTTTTTTTAGAAATAAACCATTAATAATCCCACCCCCAACTAATAAAAGATTTTTATAACCTAATGCTGATAATCTTTTTACCAATTCTCTTGAAGTTTCATCGGTGAATTCTAATTGACCTTTAACTGATTGATTAAAATATTTTTTTGGATTGCGAGTCAAAACTATTCTTAATTTCCCATTTTCCAACTTAATAACTGATTTTGACGCTTCATAAGTTTTTCTTCCCATAACAATTAAATTATTTTTTTTAATCAAAGGAAAAAAGAGCTTTTGATCTTCTGGAGAAGTCCAAGCGTAGACATCTGGGTCTTTACCATTGGTAATTTTTCCATCAATGGACGAGAGCATTACCATCGTTACTTTCATTTTTTAACCTCTCCCTTTAACCAACGAACAGCCAAATAAACAAATGGAGTTTCGATGATTGACATAAAACACTTAAGTAGCCAATAAGGAATGATCAAACTAAATAAAAATGAAAAATTATCACTGACCCCTTTATTGAAAGCATAAAAAGCTAAAAACATAAATACACACGTATCAATGAACTGGGAAACAAAATTGGAAAGATTACTTCGTAACCACAAGGCTTTTTTACCAATCTTTTCCCTAATTTTTTGAAAAACGATGATGTCAACAAAATCAGAAATTGTAAATGCAATAAGACTTGCAAAAGCGATTCTGGCTGACATACCAAAAATCAAATCATAAGCCACTTCACTTTCTTTAAACCGAACTGATGGAGGTAATTTAATTGCCAAAAAAGAAAACAACATAAATATAACGATTGTAACTAAACTTGATCGATAAACGCTTTTTGCTCTGGCTACCCCGTAAACCTCAACGATTGCATCATTGATTGAAAAAATAATTGGGATGACAAAAATTGCGACACTTGCATTCCAGGTAAATTTACCTATATGAAGTAAGGGAAAAGTTTTTCCGCCCATTAATTCTGAGATGGCAACACAGGCAATGTAAATGGAAATGATCAAATCCAATTTATTAATCTTTAAATCAATTTTTTTAAACATAGGTGAAATATTCTAGCAAATTATTTTTTCCACTTCAACCATTTTTCTTCTACCTCTTTTTCTAAATCTATTTTGTAAAACTTCGCTAATAATAAAACGTGACAAAACACGTCGGCAACTTCTTTTCGGAAATTATCTTTTATTTCTTCCGGGCTTTTACCCTTATGGCGTCCCTGTTTAATCATCATTAAATAAGATTGAATAAGTTCACCCATTTCCTCTTGAAGCTTGAGAACAAACCAATTTCCATCCCGATCAATGTCAAACCGTTTTGAATAAATTTTGGAAACTTCTTCTATTTCACGAGTTAGATCTTTAATATTCATGAGAAGATTATAACACTTTTAGCGCCAGTCAATCGCTTTCATTTCATGTTCTTCTAGATAATTATTACATAAACTAAAATGGTGTTTTCCAAAAAATAATTGTGCCGAATATGGTGAAGGATGAGCGGAAATCAAAACTAAGTTTTTTTCTCGATTTATTATCTCACCTTTTGTTTGGGCATATTTTCCCCAAAGTAAGTAGACAATGTTCTTACGATTTTCGTTGAGAGATTTTATGACAGCATCTGTAAAAATTTCCCATCCCTTGTCTTTGTGTGAAGCTGGGTTACCAGCGGAAACAGTTAAGACGCTATTTAACATTAAGACTCCTTGCCTTGCCCAACGGGAAAGATCGCCTGAGGGTAAGGGAGTAATTCCTAAATCATTTTTAATTTCTTTATATATATTTTTAAGTGAGGGAGGAAGAGTAATCCCATCGTTGACAGCAAATGATAAACCGTTCGCTTGTTTTTCTCCGTGATAAGGATCCTGGCCAACAATAACGACTTTAACTTTATCGAGCGGACATAAATCAAAAGCCCGAAAAATATTTTTCGCCGGCGGATATACTTTTCCTGATAGATATTGTTTTCGAACAAATTCTATCAATTCTTCCCAATACGGTTTTTTAAATTCCGTCTTTAAAACCGTTTTCCAAGTTTCATCTATCTTTACGTCTTTCATAATTTTAACCAAGTTCAAAAGTGGTCACACCAAACACTTTATTTAGATTAATAATTGGTGGTTTCTTTGTATACATTCTAGCAGTTTCAAACATTGGTTTCATTTTATACTCACCAACCAATTCAAGCGCCTCTTTATTTACTTCTGGAATATCTAAAAAAATTTGAGAACCAACAACAAAATTATTTAAACTTTTAAAAAGTTTTTCCGCAACAATTTTATCATCAGCAAAAAGGGGACCGATTTTATAACCTGCAATACATCTTCTAATCACTCCATATCCTGTTAATTTATTATTTGCTAAAAAACCTAACGCTAAACTTTCATGTTCAGTAATCCAATTTTCCAAAAATTGCGGACGGGGGACGGGGAAAAATTTTTTATCATATTGAACTAGTTCTTTAAATGAAATTAAATTTAATTTAACAATATTGTTGCTATTTATTTCATATTGTTTTCCTATTCCTTGATAACGAATATTTTTATAAGCTAATTTAAATCCCGATTTTTTATAGTTTTCTTGTTGAGCAACCACTCCGTCGAGTCCAATATTTTGAGTTTTTAAATAATTAATAGCCTTATCCCAAATCTTAATTCCATAACCTTTATTTCTATGATCTGAATGAACAATATATAAACCAATAAAACCGAAATCTTTTCCATATGAAACGGCCGAGATGCAAGAGATTGGTTTTCCATTAAGAAATCCCATAAAAAATCCCTGAGGATCAGTGTTATAAAAAGCATCCCGATCATGAAGTCCGGGATTCCAACCTTCATCTTTTGCCCAGGAAATAACCAAATCTAAATCCGATTTTGTCATCTGACAAATTACGTATTGGTTTTTCACACTAAAAAAAGTATAACAAATTAATTATTTATGCAGACATTGTTGAACAATTTCTATTATTTCTTCATGAACTTCCTTATTGGTCGCAATAAAATATTGAGGATTACCAAAGACAGTTAATCTCTTGTCATTTTCATCGGTACAAATCCCTCCGGCGTTTTCTATAATCATTTTTGCAGCCGCTCGATCCCAAGGATTGGCTGCCACAGTTACCAAAGCTTTTGAAATTCCAGTTGCAATCATCATAGACTCATAAACGATTGACTCTACATAAGTGACCCAAATTTTCTTTTTAAAAATCATCTCAAGATATTTGTTAGTATTAAAATTTTGATTCCAATAAGGAATTCCAAATATATATTCTCCAGTGATAAATTTTCCTGATTTAACATGAATTTTCTTCTCATTCAAAAAAGAAGGCGAGTTTTTTTGTGTGGACAAAAGTCGTTTTATAAAAGGATCGTAGGTGACAGCAACGACTGGTTCTTCGTTGCGGCATAATGCCAATGAAAACATTGAGGTAGGAATATGATGGGAGAAGGGGGTTGTGCCATCAACCGGATCACAAACCCAAATAAATTCTGCATCATGATTTTCATGTTGAAATTCTTCATCAAATACTTCGTGATTTGGAAAATTTTTTTTAACTTCGTCGATGACCATCTGAGAAACAGCTAAGTCAGTCTCAGTCACAGGAGTTAAATTTGACTTTGTAGTAATCGTTGAATGAAGAAAGTTCTTTGTAATTATTTTTCCAGCTTTTATTGCAAGTTGTTTTGCAAATTCTAATTCTGCTTGATAGTCTGTCATAACAGTTTTATGGTTTTTTTGAATTCATTATAATAAGTACGAGCCCTGTCAATTCCTGATATTTTGACTGCTTCAACATCTCGTTCATTTTTAATTTCTTTAATGGCAACATAAATGAAGTCCTGAGGAATATAGTCTTTTATATCTTTTTGCACTAATAATGTTTTTACTTGACTGTCATTATAATAAAATTTACCTTTTAAAGTATCAAGAATTGTTTTAGCCATATTGTCAATATCACGCGAACTATAATCTTTAACTGAATTAAAATATTGAACTATGAAAACAAAAACCTCTTTTTTTGTAGGGAATGTTGCTAAAAGCTTAAGTTTATTAATTATAGTTTTTTCAAAATTAATCTTAAATTGTTTTATATTTTCAGTTTCTTTTTTTAATGTTATTTGGGAGTTAATAACCTTATTGTAGGCTTCCTGAGTAGAGGGAATTACACCACCAAGTCCAGTCTGAAAATCAAATGTTGTGATAGAATCTTTTTTGGACATTTAAAAAACAACTTATTCGTAAGTAAAAAATCTTATTCCTGTTTTTGTTTGTTCCTTTATTACTTTGTTTGCTGGAACAGTCATTCCGGTCTGAGTATAAAAGTCTATCTTAATGGGCTGATTTTTATATTTTGTAGAAATAAAATGTATTTCTTTCTTTTTTATATTTTTATTCATACCTAATGATAAACGTTTATATATTAAAATTTCAAGTACATTTTATTCCTCCACAAACGTCAGAGCAGTTCCACTTAAATTTGCTCGGCCTGTTCGTCCAATTCTGTGAATATAATCTTCGTAAGTCTGGGGAATATCATAGTTGATGACATGGGTTACATTGGCAATATCAAGTCCTCGAGCCGCAACGTCTGTTGCCACCATGATTGATACAACATCTTCTTTAAACATTCGGATAGCTTGTTGACGTTGGAACTGAGCTTTATCTCCATGAATTGAAGTAACCTTAAATCCTTTTTGAAATAAATCTCTAGCAACGCGTTCAACTCCATGCTTCGTCCGACCAAACACAAGCACTTTTTTAAACTCTTCTTGCTTAAGGAGAGAGGAAAGTTTTTCCATTTTTGAACCAATTTTTTTATCTAGTCGAACTAGATCTTGTTTGATATTACTCAATGTTTCCTGAGTCTTTACAGAAATTGTTACTGGATTTTTAACGAAAGAAGAAATCAGAGAACTAATTACCGGAGAAACTGTTGCTGAAAAAAATAATGATTGACGATCAGCCGGTAAATAAGAAATAATTTCCTTAATATCATGAATAAACCCCATATCAAGCATTTGGTCGGTTTCGTCAAGAATGATCATCTTAAACATTCCCAGTTTTAAAATTCCTCGATTAATCAAATCCTTAAGACGTCCTGGTGTACCTACAACAACATGGGGATTATGTCTTAATTGAGAAATCTGTATTTGCATTGAGGATTGTCCGATACACAAAGTGCTAAAAATTGGCATATTGCCTGAAAATTTTCGCAGTTCGTCTCTCGTTTGCAAAGCAAGTTCTCTCGTTGGGCTAATTATCAAAGCCTTATAATTAAAATCTTTCAAAATATTTTCAACTAAAG
>PCTC01000032.1:13387-17244 GCA_002786595.1 Candidatus Roizmanbacteria bacterium CG22_combo_CG10-13_8_21_14_all_34_12
GTCAAATTAATATATCCATGCCTGGCAATAGTTGCTTTTAATGTTTCCGGCAAATCAAGACTTGAAAATAAAACCTCGTTAATAACCTGAGTAGGGGAGACCTGAGAACTCTTTACATTGGCGCGACGTATAAATTCGTGAATATTGCCACCGGTCATACTTCGACCACGACCACGTCCACCACCAAAACGAGATGAACTAGCTGGTCTACTAAATCTACTAAACCTACTCGATGTCTGAAAATGTCTTGTATACATAAAAATAATTAGAGAAATTTATAAATAGATGTAAGAGCGGTCAAGCTCTTCTAAAAAATAACGAAGAAGAACTTAAAAGTTGTTTAAAAAAATTTAAAAGCAAACCTTACAATCTGGCAATCAGTATAACAGAATATATTTATTTAGCAAATGTAGTTAAAAATTGGTAAGAACTCACAAGTCTTGACACAGATTGACATGTTGTTATATAGTTTTGTCAAAGACCGTGAACTCTTACGTTTTGATGTATCGATACATCGAAGTATTTATAAATATAATTCGATTATTTATTTGTTTTTGGTAATTCCCGAAAGTAGTGAATAGAGAGTTTCATTGATCGGAACTTTAACGTTGTGTTTATGGGCAAGTTTCAAAACGTATCCGGTAAATAATGATTAACTCTTTCATTGTCCGTACACATAAATTGCGAATTTCAAAACTATTTAAAATTTGATCTACCCTAAGTTTAGTGATTGCGGAAATAATATTAAATGTACAATTCACAATATATTTTTTCCATCTTTCGGTTTGAATTTGTTTGCTGACAATAGTTTCTATTCCTGCCTTATTACAGATTTTTGCAAATTCCGTAAGCCGCGGAGATATTTTCCCGTCGTATTCTCCAAATTCGAAAATTGCAAATCCCAAATTTTTAAAATGGCCGAGGTTTGGGCTATTGTAACCGCCTTTAGTTAGGGCAGGAATTACCCGCTTTTTGCCTAAAACTTTAGACAACATAAGATCATTGTTAATTCCATTCTGGGGAGTAATCACAACGGCATCATCGGTAATATAATTTTTTATTTTATTGATAGTTGATTCGGTATCATACGATTTAACCGTAAATAAAATATATTTACAAGTTTTTTCTTTCAAAAAAACCTCCCACCGCACCCGTTCCAACAATTCCAATTTTCATAAAAATATTATATCAGTTGCATTTCGGTAAAAGCGTTTAGTATCATATTTACATCATGATTAAAAAAGGATTTAGTTGGTTACTAATTATTTTATCGGTCGTTGTCATCTCAGGCATTGGCGGAGGAGCGTATTACCTAGGAACCAGATCAACTTCAAAGACGATTCCAGCTTCTCCAACAAAAACGAAAATAATAACAAATACTTCGCCGCAGCCGTCGGTTAATAAATCCCAAGACCCGCTTTTTTCCGGAAGCCTAAAAAAAATATCTGATGATCTTGGACTTTTCAAAATTTCTGATGCTGATAAAGAAAATGGCGTTCCTGATTCTATTGTTTACTTTGACGCAGGAATATTTACTCGAGGAGAGTTTAAAGGTTATACCAGGATTCTAGCAATCAGACCATCGGAGGGACCGGGACCAAGTCTTCAATTTATCTTAGCTACTAATGATTACAAAACCTATTTACTCGACGACCCAAACAACAAAACCACAAAATATCCTGAGTCTGATTGGGATAACCCGTATATGTATATTGATAAAACCAAAATTTCAAAAACCGTGGCACTTGATTCTGATCATCCAAAAACAATAAATTTAGAAAAACCTTACGGACTGATAAAAGAAGATAGTTTCCTAATAGAATTTGAAAAATCTCAATCGCTTGTTTCACCTGAAAAACAACTTTCATTTTTTGCAGGAGGAACTGATTGGGGAACCGGAAAAGGGTATAGTGACAAGGAAAAAAAATCGTTGGATATCAGAAAAAAATATTTAAATTCAACCACTCTTGTCCATGTTCAGGACTCAACCGGGCTTACTTTTTTATATCTTCTTTCGTCGCAAAAAGATATTGATGATTATTTGAACAAGTTACCCGCTTACGAACAAGATTTGATCGCCCATAAAAAACAGGTCGTTCTTTTTAACGAAAAAAAATTAAAAGAATATCCAACCGCACCGGAATATTTGACCATCCCCGGAATGAAAACAACCAAGGCTTTGTCAGGATTGGCAAATGATTTCTACAACACTTATGAATCGGCTTTCCCCGGGGCTTGTGGTGGAACCCAAAGTACCTTCATTATTGATTTGCCAAAAAATGATGATCTGGTATCTATCCCGTCGTCGTCCGTCTATCCCCTTTATTTTCTAAAAGATAATAAACATCCCCTTTATGAGTTGGCTTATCAGGCCAAAACTGATATCGACGATGAAACTTATAAATCGGTCAATGACGGAAAATCCAAGCCGTCCTTTGATGAGTATGTTGCTAAACATCCGCTTCTTATTTTCAAAGATGCATGGGGGAGATGGGGAGTGATGGGGGAGTTTGATATAAAACTGATGGGCGGTTGCGGAAAACCGGTAGTTTATTTGTATTCGGAAAAACCAACTGATATTCATCTTTCTTTTTTGTCCTCCGTGTCATTAAACACGCAAATTCCTTTTTATAATAATGGCTGGTTTGTCAAAGCCCAGCCTGATGGAAGGTTGACTGATCTTCAACCTCAATATACTGACTGCTCAAAAATTGATAGTCTAAAGTTTGGATCGGAATATGCAAATAATTCCTGCAAAACAAATAACTATCCTTATATTTATTGGTCGGGAAAAAGTATGGAAAATTCATATCCAAAAGCAGAAGGAGGATGGGTTGTTGAGAGAAAAAATTTAAAAATTTTTATGGATCAAAAATTAAAAGAGATCGGTCTTACGGAAAAAGAATCTAATGATATGACTTCCTACTGGATTCCAAAAATGAATGAAAAAAATTCTCCATATTATCGGATTAGTTTCTTAACAACAAAACAAATGAATGAATTTGTACCGATGAACGTTAGACCTGTTCCAGATTCGGTTCTTCGTGTTTTCTTAGATTTTAAACCTCTCAATTCCAAACCAATCGTTGATCCAATTCCTCAACAGTTTGGCAAGTTTAACCGCCACGGATTTACACTGGTCGAATGGGGAGGGTTGAATCTATGAAATATCTTGTTAGGGTGAACTCTTATGGCCCGCCCTCTGTAGTATCTGAAAAATTCCAATCATATTTACTGAATGCTTCTGGATTTTCAACGGTATAAACAACCTCTGCTCCATCTCCGGCAAGGACGGCTTTAGTACCGTTGGTTAATGAAAACTTTGCTTCCTTAAAGGAAAATATTCCATTGGGTCCGCCGCTGAATGTTCCTGTTGAAGATTTGCCCTTGGTACATAATGTAATGCATTTCGAAATGAGTTTAACCTCATGATAGGACGGATCATCATGCATTTGCCCTACATTCCAAAAAGTGATAGTTGATTGCCATGTTGAACCTTTCAGCTGGGCGTGTTCTATTATTGGAGAAACAGCCCTTACCTGTTCCGGTTTTATATCCGATAATTTTGGATACAGGTTTATCCCAAACCGGTTTTTGAGATACTCCCCGTATTTCTTCTTCCCATCGGGCAAGGAAAAATATATCCTGGCGCCCTGCACGATATCACTGACTGATATTGCCTTGTCCATGATGAGCCCCTCTTTGGTTGATAGATCAAACCGGTTGGTATCGTTCATCATTTTCGTCACGAAATGAGAAAGGACATCCAGAGTGTTCTCATAGTCCAGTCCTTTGTCCAGTCCCGCGGGGGCAAGTGCCCCGTAAAAGAAGTCGGCTTTTTGAAAGGCCTCTACCAT
>PCTC01000025.1:0-2195 GCA_002786595.1 Candidatus Roizmanbacteria bacterium CG22_combo_CG10-13_8_21_14_all_34_12
CGGGATTGATGAAAGATGAAAATTTTCAAAATAATAGATACGAGTTTTTGGATAAAAAATACTGGCTTCCTTTTTGATATTTCTAATATCGTCGATAGAATATTCTTTTGTTGAAGGGACAATTTCGAAGAAGATAGAACCTACTTTGAGATTATCGACATATTTTTTGATTAGTTTTGAGTCTTTTGAGAAGATTAATAAAGGAATCATGTTATAAATCTTAAATATTAAATATTAAAGGTTAAAAAAATATTAAACTTTTAAATCATAAATTTTAAACGTTTTTATGTTTAACTGTTTAATATTTAACAGTTTATTTAACCTTTAACCGTTTAAGATTTAACCTTTAACAACTTACTTGAATTCTATTATAACAATAATGTATATTTAAATTATGAACGTTTCTCCAAAAGTATTGCTAGGTCAGTTGGTAAAAAACATGCAGGTTACGGAAGCCCAAGCTAATCAATATGAAGTTGCCAGTTTGCAAAAAGATATTTCTATTCTCGACTATTTATATAAATACACTGAAGTTCAAAAAATAGAAATTGTCAAGGCCATGGCTGAAGTTGAAAAAATTTCCTATGTTGATTTGGATAAAACACCCATTGACTCGCAGGCCGTAGGTTTGGTTTCCGAATCGATCTCCCGACGTTATAAAATAATTCCATATTTATTTGATTCAGTTAATTCAACAATTTCTATCGCAACTGAAGATCCTTTTGATCGTTCAATTATTGATTTTTTGGAAAAAAAAACTGGAAAAAAAATAATTTTGTCTTTGGCTGATCGTGAGCAAATTCTTAAGATGATTGATCTCTCTTTTAGCCAAGGACTTTCGCCTGAAGTTCGCGATGCTTTAAAGGAATATTCACCCAACCTTAATAAGGAAAGTAATAATAGCAATGTCCAATTACAACAAGCACCGATTGCAAAAATAGTTTCGACAATATTGGAATTTTCAGTAAAGGGAAGAGCCTCTGATATTCATATTGAACCGGAGGAAACCAGGACAAAAGTCCGTTACAGGATAGACGGAATACTCCAGGAAAAATTATCTTTACCAAGGACCATCCATGATGCCCTAGTTTCCCGCATAAAAATTTTGTCTGAAATGAAAATAGATGAAAAAAGAATTCCTCAGGATGGACGCTTTACCTATAAATCTACAAAAGAAGAGGTTGATCTCCGTGTCTCAACTTTACCGACTGTTTTTGGGGAAAAAGTCGTTATGAGACTACTCAAAAAAACCGGTGGTATTCCGACCCTTTCGGAGTTAGGCTTTGGTGGCCCGCAGTTAAAAGAACTTGAAGAAGCAATTGCCAAGCCCTATGGAATAATTTTGATTACCGGTCCAACCGGAAGCGGAAAAACTACCACACTATACTCAATTTTATCAAGATTAAATAAACCGACTGTAAACATAGTTACTCTGGAAGATCCGGTCGAATATCAAATTACCGGTATAAATCAGGTACAAATCAATGCTCAAGCGGGCTTAACTTTTGCCACCGGCCTTAGAGCTTTTTTACGTCAGGATCCGAATATAATACTAGTTGGAGAAGTCCGCGATAAAGAAACTACTCAACTGGCAATTCAAGCCGCATTGACCGGTCATTTAGTTTTTTCTACTTTGCATACAAATGATGCCGTAACAGCCATTCCCCGTTTGATTGATCTGGGTGCCGAATCGTTTCTAATCGCCTCGGTTTTAACTGCGGTCTTGGGTCAAAGAATATCTAGAAAAATATGTCCTTATTGCAAGATTTCTTACCAGGCCCCACCAGAAACAGTTGTAAATATTAAGTCAGTTTTGGGTCCGCTTTTCCCTAAAAAATATGAGTCGACTCCTGTATTATTAAGTAAGGGGAAAGGTTGTCAGGAATGTGGTAAAACAGGTTATTTAGGCAGAATTGCGATTTTTGAAATTCTTAAGGTTACTACCGCCATTAATCAGCACATAATACATCAGGATCCAGCCGAAGTAATTGAAAAAACGGCAAAAAAAGAAGGATTTGTTAAGATGATAGAAGATGGGTTTTTAAAAGTTCTTGACGGGGTGACAACGATGGAGGAAGTGTTAAGAGTAGCCGAAACCTAATCAAAAATATGGAACTATCTCAGCTCTTACAAATAACAATTGATAAAAAAGCCTCAGACCTTCATGTGGTGCCAGGTTATTATCCAACCATAAG
>PCTC01000025.1:2211-4997 GCA_002786595.1 Candidatus Roizmanbacteria bacterium CG22_combo_CG10-13_8_21_14_all_34_12
TTATCCAACCATAAGAATTTACGGAGAATTATTTCAATTAACTACCTTAGAAATTATTACTACTGAAAATGTAGAAAAAATGTTAATTTCAATTTTAAATCATGAACAACAAGAAATTTTGTTAGCAAATAGAGAGATTGATTTAGCATATAAACTTAATGACAACCGTTTTAGAGTCAATCTTTATTATGCACAAAATTTATTGTGCGGCAGTTTTAGATTAATTGAAGCAAAAATCAAAACCATAGAACAACTTTCTTTACCTGCTTATCTTCATCAATGCGCCGATCTCCACCAAGGTCTTGTTTTGCTGACTGGTCCAACTGGAGAAGGAAAATCGACGACACTTGCTTCAATTGTCAACGAGATTAATCAGAAATATGCTAGGCATATAATTACTATTGAAGACCCGATTGAATATGTATACCCAAAATATAAATCCATAATTTCTCAACGAGAACTTCATCAGGATACTCATTCATGGACAGTTGCTTTGAAGTCTGCCCTAAGAGAAGACCCCGACGTAATATTAGTTGGTGAAATGCGCGATTATGAAACGATTTCTCTCGCATTGACCGCAGCCGAAACCGGTCATTTGGTGTTCTCAACATTGCACACTAATTCTGCCCCGGAATCGATTGACCGTATTATTGATAATTTTCCACCTCATCAGCAAAATCAAATAAAAAATCAACTATCAACAGTTCTTAAGATCATAGTAACCCAAAGACTGTTACCTAAACAAAATGAAGCCGGACGGATTCCGGGAGTGGAGATTTTAGTCAATACGGCAGCTGTTGCCTCAAGCATTCGTGAAGGGAAGACTTTTTTAATTAGCAATATTTTGGAAACATCAGAAAGCGAAGGATCTCTGCTATTTGAAAAAAACCTACTTAAACTTTATCAAACTGGCTTAATTTCAAAAGAAACCGCTATGACATATGCCATTAGGCCAAAGGAAATAGCTAGACTGATCAGGTAAGAAAATTAACCTAATTAACCTAATTGATCTAATTTCTAAAAAATAACCAAGTCCCAATTAGGAAATTGGAATTTAGAAATTATTTAGGTCAATTAGAATAATTAGAAATTAGAAATTTGAAAAGATGTTTTACCAATACAAGGCTTTAAAAAACGGGAAAATTGTAATAAAAAAAATTGAGGCGACCAGCGTTGGAAGCGTTATCGAGTTCCTACAAAAAAATGACTACTTTCCTATTTCTGTTGAAAAAGTAAAAAGTAATAATTTTTCTTTTTTAGACGGCCTGACTCAAAAGATTGACTTTAATGATATTGTTGATTTTACCCGCCAAGTAGCTCTTATGCTTAATGCCGGCTTAACTTTGATAGATTCACTGGAAATTCTAAAAAGACAAACGCCAAAACCAATTTTAAGGAAGATGATAGAAGATATTGATACAAAAATAAAAGGCGGATCTTCTTTTTCTGTTGCTTTAATCGATTACAAAAATTATTTTTCTAAGCTATATATCTCCTTAGTAAAATCCGGTGAAGCTTCAGGTAAGCTGGGAGAAATTCTTCTGAGGCTTGCGGATAATTTGGAAAAGGAGAGGGAATTTAAGAGTAGGTTAAAAGGAGCATTAGTTTACCCTGCAATAGTAATAATAGGAATGTTTGTCGTGATGTTTATTATGATTACTTTTGTTTTGCCTAAATTATTGGGTTTATACAAAGATTTTAATGTAGAACTGCCTTTATCCACAAAGATTTTAATAGCCGTTTCAACTTTTTCTGCTAAATTTTGGCCATTAGTGTTAGTGTTAATTTTTGTAGCCTCTTTTTTTATTAAAAAATATCTAGCAACAAAAGTGGGTAAAAGTTCTTTTGATAAGTTTATTTTAAAATTACCGGTATTTGGACGGATTGTTTCTGTTTCGGCGCTTGTTGAATCGACCAGAACCTTAGCAATTTTAATTTCCTCAGGGATATCAATTCTTGATGCACTATCTATCGTTGTTGACGCTACCGAAAATTCTGTTTATCAGCAAGCTTTTCTAACCGTTAGTCACAAAGTGGAAAAAGGCCTATCAATGGGCACGGCCCTCGAACAGGAAGGAATTTTTCCACCAATTTTGGTTCAGATGAGCCAGGTTGGAGAGCAAACAGGTAACCTGCATGACACTTTATTTAGACTTTCAAAATATTTTGAAATGGAATCGGAGATGGCAACAAAAACCATGACCACTTTGATAGAACCGTTGATATTGGTAGTCCTTGGAGTTGGAGTGGGATTCCTCGTCATGTCAGTAATTACCCCGATTTATAATTTAACGAACTCGTTTAAATAAAGACAGTCTTAATTAAGACTGTCTTTAATAAGAGCGTCCTTTTAGTCTCTTGATATTCTCTCCCCCTTATACTTTTGCACTGCTTTTTCAAGTCCTTCCCAATCCTTAATATTGTATTTCCCCACAAAGTATTCAACTGCCGTTTTTGTTCTACTTATTAATTCAAAATCTGCTAGGTTGGCAATTTTTAGATTGACAAACCCGTGTTGTTCTGTCCCAAATATATTACCGGCTCCGCGATTTGCTAAATCAAATTCTGCCAATTTCACACCTAGATTGTTTTTACAAAAATAATTAAGTCGTTTGGTGGTTTTTTCTGTTAAATTTTCCGAATAAAGAAGGCAGTACGATTGTTTATCTGAGCGTCCGACTCTACCTCGCAGTTGATGAAGAGAAGCTAATCCGAATCTTTCAGCACCCTCAACAATCATGATAGTTGCATCGGGTATATCGATCCCCACCTCAACAACCGGGGTA
>PCTC01000023.1:0-2807 GCA_002786595.1 Candidatus Roizmanbacteria bacterium CG22_combo_CG10-13_8_21_14_all_34_12
CCTTAAAAACGGTGAGAAAAAACCCGTCTGGGGCAACCCCGGGGTATTTATTAAAGGTGTTTTTGGCCGCCAGATAAGATTTGATCTTTCAAAAGGGTTTCCACTCTTGACAACCAAAAAAGTTTTTATGCGGGGAATTACTCATGAACTCATCTGGTTTTTACGGGGCGATTCAAACATTAAATATCTGATTGATAACGATGTTCATATTTGGGATGAGTGGGGGCATAAGCGCTTCGAAGAAGCGCAGTTGAGAATTAAAAATGAAGAATTAAGAATTAACTTAACACAAGAACAATATTTAAAAAAGATAAGAACCAATAAAGAATTTGCAAAAAAATATGGAGATTTAGGACCAGTATATGGGGTGCAGTGGCGCCGGTGGCCTTCCGACGGGGGGAGATCAGTTGATCAGTTGGGTTGGGTGATCAATAAATTAAAAGATCCAAAACAAAGATTTAGAAAACACCTGATTGTTTCCGCCTGGAACCCAGCCTATATATATGAAATGGCCCCATCGAGAGAAAAATCGGTCGCCTTGCCACCTTGTCATACAATGTTTCATTTTAATGTTTTGGGTAATAAACTAAGTCTGCAACTTTATCAACGGAGCGCCGATATTTTTTTAGGAGTTCCCTTCAACATTGCCTCTTATTCACTATTACTTCTCATGGTTTCCCAGATCGTTGGAATTCCTCCAGGTGACTTTGTCCATACTTTTGGCGATGTCCATACTTATTCAAATCATCAAGATCAAATAAAAGAACAGTTGAAAAGAAAGCCACGGCCATTTCCAACCTTAAAATTAAATCCGAACGTGAAAAATATTGATGATTTTAAATATGAAGATATTAAGATTGTTAATTATAATCCCTATCCGTCGATTAGGGGAGAGGTGACGGTAGTTGGAGGGTTTTAATATGATAAGTATAATAGCTGCTATTGGTAAAAATCGTGAGTTAGGTAAAGATAATAAACTTCTTTGGCGTATCAGTCAAGACTTCAAAAGATTTAAGGATTTAACGTCAAATCACGTTGTCATCATGGGGAGAAAAACCTATGAGTCGCTTCCTAAAAAATTCCAGCCACTGCCAAATAGGATTAATGTTGTGATTACAAGAAACAAAAATGCGATTAAAGGTTTGATAAATCAAACCACTACAATATTTTGTAATTCTATTGAAACGGCTCTTGATAAGGCAAAAGAATTTAATAACGAAATCTTTATAATTGGCGGTGCTAGTATTTATCAGCAGGGAATAAAATATGCCGATAAACTTTATTTGACTTTAGTCGACAAAGAATATCTGGAGGCCGATGCCTTTTTCCCAGAATATGGTGAGTTTAAAATTGTTAAGGAAGAAAACCATCAGGATGAAAAATATAAATATAAATTTATTGAATTAATTCGTCATTTTTAAAATGTAATTATCGACTGGATCCCCTCCTACGAGGGGATGACAATTAACTTGCTTGTTGAAAATATTTTTCTTATACTAAATCAATGGATAACTTTACTCCGTTAAAGGCACAGGAAAAGAAAAAAAGAAAATTTAATAAATTTCTGATCTTAGGGAATCTTTTTTTAGTTGTTTTGATCGCCACAATCGGGTTTTTTTATTACAACCAAAAATTGCAAACAACTGAACAGAAAGCAGGGACA
Organism: Candidatus Roizmanbacteria bacterium CG22_combo_CG10-13_8_21_14_all_34_12; assembly: GCA_002786595.1. Taxonomy (GTDB): domain Bacteria; phylum Patescibacteriota; class Microgenomatia; order UBA1406; family GWC2-37-13; genus GWC2-37-13. The sequence continues at coordinate 1,664 of PCTC01000023.1, forward strand.
AGCGGATGTGGTCAATATGATAATAGAAAAGATTGCATAGGTAAATGTTCTCCGAAAAAAAAAGATGGCTATAGTTATGATTGTAAGTGGAATCATAATTCATGTATTGATTCAGAAAATAAATGTGGAGAAACACCTCCTCCAACATATGGTTGCAAACCAGGAAGTTTTGAATCAGGCTGCCGTGATCATGCTAATATTTGCGATTGTTATAGAAATGACAGCAAACAAGGTTGTAGTGAAGAATATGAAATGGCTCTTTGTACCGAACCTGGTTATTTTTGTGTTGGTCAATATATATGCGGAACTAATCCAACCGAACCTCCTCCTTCCCATACCCCCACCCCAACCCCTCCTGTGGCGACCAATACCCCGATTCCGACTGCAACTCCGACTCAAACACCAACTCCTTCCCCAACTCAAACTCCCACTCCGACTCGAACACCGACGCCAACAAGAACCCCTACACCAACGCCAACCACTCCACCTGGGCAACCAACCAATACGCCTGCCCCAACCGCTACTAATACACCAGCTCCTACAGCTACCAATACTCCCGGACCATCGGCTACACCAACACCAACCAATGTTCCAGGCGCACCAACCGCTACCCCGACCGAGATTATTTTAGCTAAAGTTTCCGCTTCTCCAACAACGGTTGTGAAATTATTGCAAACAGGTATGATACAATCATTTATGTATTTCATTCCGGCAATTATTATGTTGATCGGATTAATATTATAATTTTTTAATAAATTTATGGCTAAAACAACAGATTCGAAGGCTGATTTCGGGGGAGCCCTTAATAAATTAGAAATTACACTGGAAGAATATTTGGTAAAGAAAGCACCATTTCAACTTCCTGGAAATGTTAAGGAGATCATCGTTAAGTTTGCGCCATATCTTGCGATTTTAGGGGTAGTCATGGGCATTCCGGGAATTTTAGCTCTACTTGGAGCCGGAACAATTCTAGCTCCTCTTGGATTTGTGGGGGGAATGATGACGGGACGACCATTTTTAGGAGTAGGATTTATTGTTAACGTTTTATTTTTAGGAGTAATGGTCCTACTTGAAGCATTAGCCATTCCAGGATTATTTTCGAGGTCCAAAAAAGCTTGGACTTTTCTATATTGGAGCGCACTAG
>PCTC01000023.1:2819-5356 GCA_002786595.1 Candidatus Roizmanbacteria bacterium CG22_combo_CG10-13_8_21_14_all_34_12
CTATATTGGAGCGCACTAGTTGGCGTCGTCCAAAATATTGTCAGCTTTAATATTGGAGGGTTAGTCATTGGAGGTCTAATCTCAATGTATTTCCTTTTCCAGGTAAAAGAATATTATAAATAAACTTCGTGATATCATATTAGGATGAATCTTGATTCTTACGGTTATTTTTTGCCTGAGAAAAACTTGGCTTTGAGCCCGGCTGTGCCCCGCGACTCTTCAAAACTTTTTGTTTATAACACAAAGACAGACGAAATAATTTTTGATTATTTTTATAATATCGATAAATATCTTCCGAAAGATTCCTTTATGGTTTTGAATAATACTAAAGTATTGCCGGCCAGGGTTACCATGAATAAGGAGAACGGAGGAAAGGTTGTTTTGTTATTTCTTGTTAACGAGTTAACGAGTTTACGAGTTGGAAAAGCGTTGACTGATAGAAAAATCAATGTTGGGGAAAAAATATTTTTTGATCAAGAAAATTATTTAGAAATTATTTCTCAAAAAGAAAATATTTTTGACCTTCGTTTTAATTTCAGTCGGGAACATTTATTTGAACTTTTAAACAAATATGGAACAATGCCAATCCCTCCATATTTAAAAAAATCTCCATTAAAAAAAGACGAACTTTTGAAAAAATATCAAACAATTTTTGCCAAAATAGATGGCTCGGCTGCTGCTCCAACCGCCTCTTTACATTTTACTGATAGCGTATTTAATAAATTGAATAAAAAAGAAATTAAAAAATTATTCGTTACTCTCCATGTGGGTCTAGGGACATTTGCGCCAATATCAGACGAAAATATTAAACAAAAAAAACTCCATAATGAGTACTATGAAGTTGATAAAAAAACACTTCAATGTATCGATACATCGAAGCAAGAGGGGAAAAAGTTAGTCGCGGTTGGGACAACGGTGGTACGAACTCTTGAATCAATCGCTCGACAACATGTTTTTTCGTCCGCCACACAGTTGTCTTTGCTTTCAAAAACGGACCTTTTTATCTTTCCGCCCTACAATTTCAAGTTGGTTGATATTATGATAACCAACTTTCATCTGCCAAAGTCGTCTCTAATGATGTTGGTTGAAGCATTTTTGCAGTATAAAAAAAGCAGACGGAGTTTAGTAGAGTTGTATAGTATCGCAATAAAAAATAATTTCCGTTTTTATTCATTTGGCGATGCGATGATGATAATTTAATGTTGACAAAATATATCAAAACATTATAATTATATACATGGATACAACTAATTTACAGATACCAATACGAAGAGATTTAAAGATTGCAGCAACTGAGGCGGCTTTGGAGCAAGGTTTTTCTTCGCTTCAAGAAGCGGTTAGAGTGTTTATCAATAAGATGGCTAAGAAAACAATTGATGTTGTTTTTACGCCAAGAACTATAAAACTTAGTCCAAAAGCAATTAAAAGATACAACAGAATTTCTGAAGATATTGAAAAAGGAATTGGAATTTATGAAGCAAAAGACGTCGATGATTTGATGAGACAACTTAATTCTTGAGGATATGAAAATTCTTTATCAAAATAGCTTCAAAAAATCTTATAAAAAGCGATTCTTTAATAACAAAAGACTGATTAATATTATTTCTTTAAGAATCCAACAGTTTAATATTAATCCAAATGATATCCAGTTAAGAACACATACTTTATCAGGTGCTAAAAAGGGACTTCGTTCTTTATCGGTCACAGGGGATATAAGAATAATTTTTTATTATGATCAAAATGACAATGCGGTTTTTATAGACATTGGCACCCATAATCAAGTATATTAGACGAAATAATTTCTACTTTTATGAATAATTTTTTTAGAGTAAATCATAATTCCTCCAAGTCGAAAGCCCGATTGGGGGAGATTAAAACAGATCATGGAGTGATTAACACGCCGGCATTTCTTGCTACGGCGACGAAAGGAACGATAAAAACCCTTACTCCACAACAGGTAAAAGAAATAGGTATTCAGGGCGCCTGTGTAAACACTTATCACTTAGTCACTCACCCAGGGGCCGATGTAATAGAAAAGGCGGGGGGAATTCAAAAATATTCTAGACTTAATATCTTTACGATGAGTGATTCGGGAGGATTTCAAGTGTTCTCTTTGGCAAGAAATGGACCCCCACGGGGGCCCCTGGCGATTCCTCAAAAACAGTTGTCTTCGCTTTCTAAAACTTATCAAAAAAAAGCTGATGTTCGAGGTGAAGAAGAGCCATTCGTTATTAAAATTTCCGAGGATGGAGTGAAATTTCGCTCGATTTTTGATGGGACAATAATTGAGTTTACGCCGGAAAAATCGATGGAATTTCAAAAAAAAATTGGGGCGGATATCAATATAGCGTTTGACGAATGTACTTATTATCCGGCGACCCATGGGTATGCGGAAAAAGCCATGAAGAGAACACATGAATGGCTGAAACGTTGTATAAATTACAATAAATCCGAAATCCGAAATCCGAAATCCGAAACAAATTCAAAACGTTTTGAAAATTCAAATTTAAAAAATTCAAAAATTGTTTCGAGTTTCG
>PCTC01000023.1:5409-6288 GCA_002786595.1 Candidatus Roizmanbacteria bacterium CG22_combo_CG10-13_8_21_14_all_34_12
AGATCTAAGAAAAAAATCGGCCGAGTTTGTGGTTTCGCAAGACACCCCTGGGGTGGCGATTGGAGGAGTATCGGTAGGGGAATCAAAAAAGGAAATGCGGGATCAGGTTAGATGGGTTTCTGATTATTTGCCGTCAGACAGGCCGGTTCATTTGCTTGGGGTGGGGCAGATAGACGATATAATTGACTTAGTAAAATATGGAGTTGATACTTTTGATTGTGTCGAACCTACTCGTTTGGCCAGAATGGGAACGATCTATCAAATAGGGAAAGCTCGATACGGGGCGCAGGTATCTTCGTTTTCTGTCCAAATAGAAATTACAAAATCTCTTTATAAAAATAATTTTGAAAAAGTTGATGTTGATTGTGAATGCTATGTTTGTCAAAATTTTACAAAATCATATCTTCATCATTTATTTAAACAGCGGGAAATCCTCAGCTACACCCTAGCAACCTTTCATAATTTGTGGGTGATGGAGAAGTTGTTTGAGGGGATAAGAAAGGCAATTGGAAAAGATTTGATTTAAATCGCAAAGTTGGGTATTTTAATTATCTCTCTTGTTTTATCATTGATAATCGCAGGAATAGGAGCAAGTATTCCATCTTTAATAAGTTCCTGAACTACTAATACCTCTAATTCTTTCCATACTGTCATATTTTTCTTTTTCGGATATATTTTCAATCGTTAGTTTTTTTAGTATTTCTGGAGCTACTATCATGGAGTAATTATACCAGATTTAGAAGATATTATAGGCCTTATTAAAAGTTTCAAAGTAAACTTCATTTTTTCCTTCCAGTTGGACTTTAGTCATTAGTGGCTGGTGACTAGTGGTTAGTGACATGTCAGTTATTTTCAGTCTCTTACCGTTCGGAAGGATAG
>PCTC01000023.1:6318-6823 GCA_002786595.1 Candidatus Roizmanbacteria bacterium CG22_combo_CG10-13_8_21_14_all_34_12
ACTAGTGGTTAGTGACATGTCAGTTATTTTCAGTCTCTTACCGTTCGGAAGGATAGTCCAAAGGCCTGGCCAAGGAGAGAGACCCCGGAACAAGTTGTATAAAACTTCCGGGGAATTTTCAATTTTCAATTTTAAATTTTCAAACTCTATGAAACCATCCTGTTTGGATAATTTTTTTGTGAGGGTTGCCAATTGGTGTTGTTGAGGAGTTGGTGTCATCCCCGACCTGATCGGGGATCCAGAAGTCATGGATTCCCGCCTACGCGGGAATGACAAAAGTATTGATTTAAACATCCCAAATCCCAAATCAGTTAGTTTTTTTTCCAAGTCCGGCCTTTTATCGTCTTTATCGATCGTTAAACTTTCTTGAGCAATAATAGGGCCGTGGTCTATCTCTTCGTCCATTTTAATAATCGTTACTCCAGTGGTTTTGTCACCGTTAATCAAAGGAGTGGCAATTGGAGAAGTCCCCCGATATTTTGGAAGAAGTGAAGGATGAATATTC
>PCTC01000074.1:0-1630 GCA_002786595.1 Candidatus Roizmanbacteria bacterium CG22_combo_CG10-13_8_21_14_all_34_12
GTATAAAACAGTTGGACACCGAGGTCTAAATGATTGATTAGAGCTTAATGAAGGGCTAAAGAAGATTTACAGGTCAGGATTTGGTTACCAGTGCCAGCTTTTACCTTGGCGTCTTCCGCAACTTTGGCTTCCTTATTTTTTACATTCATTTCTTTCTTGACTGACGCTAAGGTCAAAAATGGTTTTTTGCCGTCAATCATATCTTTTCTAATTCTTTTTAAACACTTTGTGCACAATCTTATTCTGACGGCTTTTCCTTTTTCAATAATACTTAAACGGACAAGATTAGCTTTAAAAATTCTTTGAGTTTTTGGAGCTCTTTTCTTCCATCGTCCTCCGGCAACACCTCGATGATGTGTGTGGGAACGACCGTATAACAATCCTTTTCCGCAGTGATAACATTTAATCATAAGATTTTTATGATATCATAATATAGTTGTAAAAACAATATGATTTCTTATCTCTTTTCAAATCCTCTCTTATTCGTAATTTACCTATCATCTTTGCTTGTAGCTATCACTATCCACGAGTTCTCCCACGCTTGGGTGGCTGATTACCTAGGTGACCCAACCCCAAGGCTTCAGGGCAGACTAAAACTTAATCCATTAGTCCATATTGATACGATGGGGATGGTTTTTTTGTTACTTTTGGGTTTTGGCTGGGGTCGCCCTGTACAATTTGACCCTTATAATCTAAAAAATCCTCGGAGAGACACTGCCTGGATTTCAATTGCCGGTCCAAGCTCTAATTTTATTTTGGCTATAATACTTGCCTTACTACTTAAACTGTTTATAATTTTACAACTTAACTTTCTAACTATTATAGGGAGTTTAATTTTCGTTCCGGTGATCAGAATGAACATAATGCTTGGAGTTTTTAACCTTTTACCTATTCATCCAATGGATGGATTTAAAATTGTTGAAGGAATTTTACCCGAAAAAAAAGTTCATGAATGGCAAGGTTTACAAAGATGGGGAATGTTTTTTTTGCTTTTATTAATAATCCCAGTCGGCGGTTCTTCAATGTTGGATGGAATCTTAACTCCAGCAATAAACTTTTTATTCAATTTTCTAGTCCCGGGAGGGATAATTTAAGGAGTTGGTGTCAGTTTTTTTAAACATAAAAAGTAGTCCTGCGTCGAGCAACCTTTACCGAGCAAGGTTTTAATCTTTGCGCAGTCTGTTTCCGTACAATTAGTCCCATCTGAAATCTTCAATCTTTGAATCGGTGTTGGTTTACCCTGAGCGGAGTCGAAGGGTTGAGTTGGTGCAGTCGTCGGAGTAGCCACTGATGCTTCAGCACCTTTTGTTGTAAAAGTCCAAGGAACGCCACCATTATCATATTTAGTATCACCTACTCTAATATCAAAATAATAGGTTGTGTTTGGAGAAAGAAGGGTCAAATCAATGGTGTGCGTTTTTACTTTGGTGGCCTCAGGAGCAAAAAAATTTAATGCTGTTGGAGTAGTCCCGTATTCGACCACTCCTTGAGAATCAACTCCGGTTGCCCAGGTCGCTCTCACAGAATTTTTTTCAATATTGGAAACGATGACGTCGCGAGGCTCAAAATCGGCAGCTCGGGTACCAAAAATTGTAAAATATCCAACAACTAAGACAACAAAAACTGCTAT
>PCTC01000074.1:1676-4044 GCA_002786595.1 Candidatus Roizmanbacteria bacterium CG22_combo_CG10-13_8_21_14_all_34_12
TTCTAATATCTAATTTTTAAACATTTTTAAATTAAAAATTGAATAAAAATTTAAAATTTGAAATTAAAAATTATAATACTAGTCTAAATATACTTCCTAATAATAACAGTATAATCCCTGGAATAGCAATATTTGCTACATTATCAAATACTCCGCTTTGAGGAAGTTCTGATACCGGTTCCGAAGTTGGATTTGTTCCCCCCCCGCTACTACCACCACTACCTATTGTGACAGCTGATGTCCCGTTTTGCGAACAGGTAATAACATTTGAAGCATTAATGTCGTTTTTAATAATTTTTGAAGTGTTACAATCAAAAGCTAAGGTGGCGGATCCATCTTTTAATCCTTGAAAAGTAATCGTTGCCAGTGTTCCCGTCGTATTAATCGATGAAGCTGGATCATCAACCATACCGGCGATGTAAACTGTCCCGCTGGTTGATAGATCGTTCGATACCGTTGGAAAAAGACTGCCAGCCACTACAGCTGTTGCTTTTAAAATGGTTGCATCAAAAGTTACATAAACATCAGTTGAATTTAGAGCGTCTGATCCGGGGTCAACTGTAACTGCAATTTGAAAAGTTTCACCATTGGCGGCCGTTGCCGTTGATTTATCAAAATTAAGTGATGCAGCTTGGGCAGAAGAAAACACAAAAGGAGCGACGATAAAAAAAATGATCGCTAACGAAAATAATTTAATAAATAATGACATATGATTTTCATTTACTTTACCTCAACTACCACCTTATTCAAAGTCGGCACCAATACCTCTGTTTTATCAGTAACTAAATCCGTCTTATCTTTTTCATTTGAAGACTTAAGTGAGAATTCAAATTTTCCGGCTTTGGTCGCCTCAAAAGTCAAAGTGGCTAATTTACTGGCTTTAGTCATAGGTGAGGGTGCGCTTTGTAGTTTTTTTAAACCGGTAATCGTAAAGTAATGACCTTTTTTATAAGTAAAGATATTATAATCAGGAAGCTTGGTAATTCCTTTCAAAAAATCAAAAGCTAATGAATCGTAATACATGACAACGTCATATCCAACAATGTTTTTACCATTTGAATCGGCAAATAAATTTAGTTCAATCATATCCCCAACTTTCATCTGATTTCCAGGTAGATCGGCCTCCAAAGTCATATTAACATTATCAGTAGCAGGGATTGCAACTATATTCTCTTCCGGAAAATTAACCCTCGCTGTACTTATTTTTTCCTTAGGAATTTTTGTTATATTGGACATTATTAAAAATATTCCCGTACCAATAAACACGGCAAAAAAAGCAACCAAAAGATATTTAAAAATTTTATTTTTATTTTCTGTATTTTCCATAATTATAGTTCATCATTTTTAACTGATAAAGCGGCAATTATCAAAGAATAGTCCTGAGTATCAACTTTTCCGTCACGGTTTACATCGGCATTGCTCAGACAGGTTTCATCAGTTTTTCCAATACAGTTGCGGACAAGTGAAATATCGTAGGAACTGACGGTCCCGTCTTGCTCGGGAAGATCACCAGCTAACGAAATAATTCCAGATAGATCAAGATTATTATCCCCGGCTGTCAACGTTATATTACCTTTACTGCAACGATATGTGCCTCCGGCCGTTTCCGTTGGTACCGCGTCACAGATCTTTTTCTGGAGATGATAAGCACCTTTGACATATAAAGTATATTTGGCGTTTACATCAGCATTAAAACTGATGTTGCCCGACCAAATTCCTTTATCATCAGCGGTAAAATCTGCTGATCTATAATCGGTTGCCACTCCCGTTGATTCATTAAGTAATTTTATTTTGATCGCCATTTTATTTAAAGCATCGGCCGGCTTTCCCAAAATTCCCTGAAATTTTAGTTTTAAATTTAATTTAACGTTGCCTGTTGGTGCGGTCGTTGCAGTTGGAACTGGCGTATTGGTCGGTCCGCCGTCAGTCGAAACAATGTCATAAGAAGCATTTTCTATCGATGTTTGATACTCATTTTCGGCGATATTGCCTGTGACTTGGGCGGATACGATTTTAAACTCTCCCGTTCCTGTTTTTTTCCCTTTTACTTGAATCTCAATTTTGGGTTTTTTTGGAAGTTGATCTTGAGGAACGGTAGAAAGATAACTTAAGATAATTTCACCCTTATTTTGATTAATCTCTTTTTTGCCCTCAACAAATTTATCTTTGTCACCGCCTGTTACCGCATCGACCGGGTCGTCAACACTGACAATTTCAAGTAAATTCTGATCGTAGATTAAGCTAACGGTGAAAGCGGAAATACCTTTGCCTTCGGGAGTTTTGGCTATTTGAAAATTTAAAGGAAATGTCTCGCCAACTTTTTTTTCGATTGTTTTTGGCAAAATTTTTAGGGTGACCGAGGGACCGG
>PCTC01000074.1:4054-4260 GCA_002786595.1 Candidatus Roizmanbacteria bacterium CG22_combo_CG10-13_8_21_14_all_34_12
GACTGAAAAGTTTGTTTCATCAACCAATCCTAATTCAAAGACATTACCTGTAGCAATACCGGCAATTTCTGTTTTTTCCTTATTAATCACTAATTTACCGCTACCGGGAGCTGTTCCTTTGATCCGCAACTGTATCTGTAAGATTGATGCAAGTTCGCTTGATGGATTTGAATATACATAGGCAATCCGAGCTTGTTTTTCTTTAA
>PCTC01000009.1 GCA_002786595.1 Candidatus Roizmanbacteria bacterium CG22_combo_CG10-13_8_21_14_all_34_12
AAGAAACCCGCATAATCGGAAAAAGCCCTTGCCCCTGAACGTAGAGACTGCCTCCCGAAACTCTGAACAAAAAATATGTCATCAGTAAAATCATGGAAAAAATTGAATAACTGATTAAGACAATCTGATTTTTTTTAAAAAGAAATAGATAACAAAAAATTAGAAGGAAGAAAACTATTGCGGTTTCTTTCATCAGGAGGGCTATTAATAAAAGAAATGTTCCGAAAAATATGTTTGTTGTAGAGACGGGGCATGCCCCGTCTCTACCACCCGAAAACAAATATAAACCTGCCATTCCCGTTAGCGTAAATCCAACTTCCTGCATGGCCGATGCAAATGAGACTGCTTCAACTGATGCCGGATGAACGAGAAAAATAACTGCCAAAATTAGAGAGATCGTTTCTTTAAAAAAACGCTTAAATAAATAGTAGATTAATACTGCTGTGGCGATATGAAAAATTAACTGAAAAAAGTGGAAAAAAAACGGTCGTGGCCCAAAAATATTATAAATACCCCAATAAAGAGCCGAAATTACCGGTCGAAAATAAACAGTTCCGGGGATAGAACCTGCTTTCTGAAACATCACTTCATCGTCCCAAACAAAACCGTTAAATAAGAGTGGGAAATAGATCAATAAACCTAAGAAGACTATCGTCCATGTTTTTTTCATCATTCATTAGTTTGAATGTATTTGTTAATATCAATTTCGCTCCATTGACTCTCCGGAACCCAAAAATTTTTGAAATGCCTGAATTCATTCCAACCAACTGACATAAGCCTTGCATCTACACCTTTTTCAAGTAAAAAAAGAGCGACTTCTTTTGAAGAAATTGAAAAACTAGTATCTCCATATATTATTACTTTTTTATTTTTAAATTCTTTCAAATTATTTTTTGTTTGATCAATTAAATAATTTTTAGCCCCTCTGATATGGGCTTTTTTGTATGAAGTTTCATCTCGTATATCAACCAATATAACCTTTTTATCGGAGCTATCTATTAACTTAATGACCGTCATCGGATCAATATATAGATATTTTTCCAGTTCGATTAGTTCTTTAAGTTTTGGTTTCGGCGCACTAGTTTGCTCCTTTTTGATTTTAAATAAATTAGGGGAAATATATACCAATAAAAAAACTGTTATAAAACTAACTACAAATGGAATAATGACTTCTCTTACTTTTGTTAAAAGCGAAGACATCTGTTTTTTGGATTTTTTTTTATTCATACCTAAGAGCATTTAATGCTGAGGTCTTTTTGGCTCTATACGCCGGATAAAGACCTGTTAATAATCCTACCACAAAAGCACAGATTATAATAAAGGCAACAAAATATGGAGGAAGATAGTTCAATTGAAGAAAACCCTGACCTTTTGATATGGCTATAATTGAGATTAATATAGAAAATATTTCACCAATAGAAAATCCAAATATAAGTCCTCCAATACCTCCAGACAAACCCATGATCATCGCTTCAGCCAAGAAAAGATCTTGAACTTCGTCTGATACCATCCCGATTGCCTTCATTCCTCCGGTTTCCCGGGTGCGTTCCAACAAAGAAACTGTCAGAGTGTTAAACATTCCAAGCGAAGCAACCCCCAAAGCCACCATTCCCAAGATCGCCAACAATAATCTCAGATTATTAAATAAGCTTTCGATCTGCTTAACGGTATCGTAGGTAGACGATGTCCTAAATCCCATTGTCTCAATTTCTTTTCTCACTTTTGGAAGGTCTTTTTGATTATTTAATATAAGCTTGAACTGGGAAAAATTCTTTATTCCCAATTTTTGAATGTCGGAAAATGGAACGTAAAAATAGGTATTGTTTGTGTCATCGATGACTCCAATAATCTTATACTCAACTTCAGAAGTCATCACTCTACCTTCGATGTCAGGCATTAAGCTTTTAACTATGATAAAAGAGGATTTAAAGGTCGTGCCGATCGCCTTGTTAATGTTAATATTTAAAAGATTTAAAAATCCTGAAGAAACAACTGCTTCTCCATCCGGACGATGAACGAATTTTAATGTTTCAACTTGTTTTTTTTGGGCAGAAGAAGACGCTTGTAAAGATACCGTCTCAATCCCTGCTTCGTCAGTGGCGACTACTGATTCACCATAAATAGCCGAAGAAGAAGCGTCAGCTGAATCTGAAGCTGCCAAAACATCGTCGGTAAATATAACTTCGGCGCTTCCGGTTGAAATCCCCAAAACCGATCCAAAATTGTCTTTGACTATAATGCTAATATTTTTTTGTTCAACACACCCTTCTTCCCACCTTTGTTTTCCGACGTCATCCAAATTTGGAATTAAAGTCCCATCGGCTTTTTTTTCAAAAATCGGAAATTTAGCTTTAACCCATTTTCCTAAATAAACATTATTCTTTTTGTCAAAACCAGTCCGGCCATTTTGCGAAAAAGGATAATAGTCTGATCCCCAATATTGATACCCTGTATAGCCTCCAACTATTCTTGACCCATAACCGATCATTTTGGCTGTCGTTGAACAGCTCGTCCAAATGACAACAGGCTTTTCTGGATTAAGATTAAAAGTAATTTCTCTTTCGGCGATCCTTTGGTTAAGTTCACCAAATTCAATTTTTGTTTCCGATCCGGCTACTTGCCCATTTTCTAGAAAATTAAGACTTAATTTTTCATCTAATGAAGTGTTATTAGCAAAGGCTTTTCCTTTTAAAAACTTAATATTAATTCCATTTATTAAATAATCTTTGGGAACCGCATAGGCTAAAATGTCTGTTTGGGCCCGTTTATAGTTAATTCTCCCAACAACCGAAATAATTGGCATAGCAAAAGTCTTCTCTTTAATTTTATTTATTTTATTAAAGACATCCTGATTTAATCTCAAAGCTGTATTTTCCCCGGCGGAAATATCGATCATTTTCAGCTCGTTTAGACCAGCCACTTTACTAATAATCAATTTTTCAATTCCGTATCCAAGTGATAATAATAATACAATTGCTCCAACCCCGACTGACATTCCAAAAATAGTAATAAAGGATCGGGTCTTCTTAATCATCATATTTCGATAGGCTAATTCAATCAAATAAATTCTTTCAACTTGAGAAGATCGACCTGATTCCAGTTTGTTTATAAAGGTAGTCATTAATTTACCCATTTTATTTTTCCAAACATTGCCGACGACTTTGAATAAACCACCTATCAATGGGACTCTTTCAAAAAGTCCATAAACTTTTTCAAATAAGAAGATTAATAGTATTATAAAGAAAGTTAAAAAAAGATAAATTGTACGAATAATACCAGGAATAGACTTAATAAAAAGTTTAAAATTACTTGGCCAATCTTTTATATTAAACGATTTTTTTATTTCCATATTATAGTTTCAACTTCTTTAAGAAATCACGGTCACGAACATTTGATTCGCCATCAATTTCTTTTTTACCAGAAAATATCTTCGATCTGGTTTTTTTACTGACTTCTATTTCTTCAACTACTTCCCCATCAAGCATATGATAGATCTTGGTCGCATATTTCAAATATTCCAAATCATGAGTGACCATGACAATAGTTTTCCCAAGATCAACTAATTTTAAAAATGTCTTTAAAAGTTCACGACCGGATACGGTATCCAAGTTCCCGGTTGGCTCATCGGCAATAATCATTAATGGATCAATGCTAAGAGCTCTAGCCAAAGTAACTTTTTGTTGTTGTCCACCTGATAGTTCATTTGGCATATATTCAGACCACTTATCCATCCCGACCAATTCCAGGTTTTTTTTAGCTTTTTCCATTATCTCTTTTTCATCAAGATCAAGTAAATGAAGCGGAAAGCAGACATTTTCAATGATATTAAGAGCAGAGATCCATAAAGGTTGTTGGAAAACCATTCCTACATGAAATCGTCTATATAAAGCCCTTTCGTCTTCATTTAATTTATAAAAATCCTTTCCCTCAACCAATACCTGGCCGGTCGTCGGCGGTTCGAGACCCAATATGCAGTGAAGCAGGGTTGATTTTCCACAACCAGAGGGACCAAAAATGATCGCAAATTCCCCTTGTTTCACTTTAATATTGATTCCTTTAAGAACGTTAACTTCGCTATCCTTCATCAAGAAGGATTTTTTTAAGTTGCTTATTTCAATTAAAGTTTTGTTGTTGTTAATGTTCATATATATGAGTTAGTAATGAATGTGTCATCCCCGTGAACCTGTCTGCGCAGGCAGAGACGGGGATCCAGACTATAATTACCTTTTTCATAATGTATATTTAGCTTGGATTCCCGCCGGAGCCTGCCCTCGACTCCGATCGGGGGCGGGAATGACAAACAAATTTTATTTTATTGTTTAATATTTAAATTATTTAAAAATCCAAATGTCTTTGATAGATTTTCGATAACCAAATTTAAGGCGTCTTTAGTTGATTTTGGGGTAATAATAACTGTATCAAATGATTGGCCAATATTTCCAGCTTTATCCTTTGAAGATGCCCGAAGATGGTAAATTTTAGCCGGAGTTAAACTGGTAATCGTTACGGTGTGATTAGTCGTCAGATTACTATCTTCCTGAGTTGTTTGGTCATAACCTGTCCCTGTTCCTTGAGCATATTCAACTTGAGTACTAGCCGGTTCATCGGTATCCCAAGAAACAACGATTTGAGCCTTAGCACTGTCCCCAACTCCTACGATAGTTGCTTCAACATTCATATTTTGAATTTCAGGGGGCCTCATATCGTTTGAAGTTTTAGTTTTTCTCGTTTCAGTCTTAGATTCGTTTCCGGCGCTATCTTTTCCTTTAATGATTAATGTATATTCAGTATCATCAATCAAATTTTTTAGAATAACTTCATGGTTTTTTTTCAAAGCCAAGCTGACCGAGTCAATTGCCCGCTCCGGATAGGCGGTCGGATAGTAAGAAACTACAGTCGATATTAATGTATTTGAGGACCAAAGCAGTCTCAAAGTTGCCGTCGCCATTCCTGAAACCTGCTGAAGTTTCAAGTTTAATATTTTTGGTGTTGGCAAAGTTTCAAAAGTATATTCGTCACTATAGTAGACATTTGCTTCTTCATCTTCACCAGCAATTCGAAGGTGATAAGGAGTGCCTTCAATCAAGTTATCGAGAACAACAGTATAAGTTGATTCGTTAGTCGAGGTTGATAGTGAACTGGTTGCCCCGTAACTAACTGTTTTTCCATATTCAATAGTGGCTTTAACGGAACTTTTTATCGTGAAATTTACATAGGCAGAATTAATATTGACATTAGAAAATTTAACTGCCGAAACAAACGGGGCTGCGTTGGTGACCAAACTATATTCATCAGAACTGCCGGTATTTCCGTCCTCATCCGTCCAGAGAACTTTATAATAATAAGTTGTTCCCGGATCAAGTCCTGACAAAGCGATGGAATGGGCGGTAATTTGAGTCGATGACCCAACTTCTTCTCCATAACTACCGGCAGACTTACCATATTTTACAAATGAACTGGCTGTGCGTGAAGTTGACCAGCCGATCGTGGCTGTTTTTGTTTTGACAGTGGCGGTCGGCTCCCCAACCAGTGATGGAGCAACCCGCCACCTTCCGTCCGGATAAAGATTAACAGTATCGGAAACTGCTGAGCATTCGTTGGTCGAGTCACATGCTTTAACACAATAATATTTTTTATCTTGAGTCAACCCTGTGTCAACATATGATGTTTGGGTTGATGAAGCAATATAATTAAAGTCGGAATAATTACTTGTACAAACCGAGCTAGCAACAGCTGACCGATAGATCTTATAGGTGGCAACGCCACTACCTGACGATTCAGGAGCATCCCAGGAAAGTGCCAACCTCCAACTTGATGTTTCTTTAATTGAAACGTCTGAAATATCAATGTTGCGGGCAATCCCCGGGGCTGAAGTATCGGCAGTAAAAGTGATATTAGCATAGTTTAGATAATCAATATTTCCGGCCTCGTCTTTTGCAACAACATAAAATACATTATCTCCTTTTTGTGTAGCATAAGAATCGGTTGTTAAATATGTATCTGACAGACCAATTTCATTAACATTATTTCCTGTTGGCAAAGCATTAATTGAATAGTAATATCTTAAACCCGACTGCGCACCGGAAAAAGATTCAGGGACATCCCAAGCAAAGGCAAACTCATTAACTGTATTTGAATTACTCCCGTCTGTTGGATGTGTAACTTCCAAACTGGTCGGTTTTGACGGAGCTGTTCCTGAATATTTATATATTTGGGTCGCATAGGAAGAAGCATAATTTCCGGCATTATCTTTGGAGCGGACATAAAAAGTATTATTTTCTCCGTCATCATAAGCAAGTACGCCACTAGCTGTAGCCGTACCATCGGCATCCATTGTTGCCAAACATGTTTCTGTAGAATAAGTGCCTACTTCAGTTAGATATTTATAACAATAGCTTCCAATAAGTGAAGCGCTATCGGTTGCCCCTTTCATTGTAAAATCATAATCGTTAACCGATGTATACCCCGGCGGACTCACGCTGATTGTTATGGGATTACTTGGGCTATCAGAATCAAACTTGTAAATAAAAGGTTGCCAGTTTGAGGCTGAATAATTTCCGTCATCATCAATTGCTTGAATCCTTAAATAATATGTATTTCCCGAGATTAAACCTGACGCCGTGTAGGTTGATGACGTCGTCAAAGTTCCGCTTTCTGAGGCTTCGGCATCCTGATCAGTACCAAAATATACATAATAACCGGCGATTCCCGATCCACCGGAGCTGTCAGTCGCTCCACCGGTCGCCTCAGCGTCCGGCCAGTCAAAATTAGGAGCTGTGTGATTGTACCAAGTATTTGTAGTAATTGCGGCAGACTGGGTTGCAGTCGAATATGAATTTAACGTGGTTGGGTTAGTCGGAGCATTAACGTCCTGATAATAGTATATTATATAGTCGGAAATCGTTCCTGAATAAATACCATCTGATGACGCCATAGCAAATTTAACTTTCAAATATTGATTAGCGGTTGAATTAATTTTATATGTATAAGTTGTTCCGACGTTTTTAACTTCTGAAGCCTCACTCCAATCGGACCAAGTGGTATTATCCGAAGAACTGCTAGTATAAACCGTCAAAGTTGAATTAGTAGCGGACGTGTACGTGACACTCATATTGGCATATCTATAAGTGGCCGTCAGATCATGATTTGGTGAAATATAATTTCCGCTTTCTTCAAAAGATGAAGTCGATGTCTGCATCACGTACGTATAAAGACCGTTTGAGAATGTGTTAGTTCCGGGTCCCGCAATAACAAAGATTTTATCACTCCCGTTTGAAGCGGCAGAACCACCGGCTGTAATATTAGCCGGTGCATTTGCTATTGCAGTCCATGTATTTCCGGAGACAGAATACTGATAACAACCGCTTGTATTCCATCCTCGGCAGGCATAAATATAATCTCCCCCGCCATCAACTAAAAATCCATCATTATAAATTCCTCCTCCAGTTGGCAAATCGGCTACCGCCGGATCGCTCCATGTATTGGCCGAAGGATCATACCGATAAAATTGCAGTCCCGTTCCACCTCTATCTGCATATATATAACCGTTTTTATAAATTAGATCGGCACCATAGGACATTGTTGATGGAGCCACAGCTCTAACCTCCCAACGATTACCAGCCGTTCCTTGAGTATCGTATCTATAAAAAGTATTTGAATTACCTCTTAGCCAGTAGATATATTGACTACCGTCAAATGTCATGGCCGATCCAACATATGAATCGTATGGGGGAGGATCTGTAGTTATTTCTGACCAAATATCTGTCGAAACATCATATTGATAAAATTTTCTGAAATAATAATTTGCCGTAGCATAAATTTTATTATTGACACTATCGTAAACTAATTCCGCACCATAATGAAATCCAGCCGGAGCATCAGCCATTTTGGTTGCCTCGCCGGTGACATAGTTGTAACGGATAAACAGATTGTCATAATTACCTTTCGTTAAATACAGATAATTTCCGTCTCCTTTTATTATGTCAGCTCCATAACCAAAAGTATGTGAGTACGATCCTCTAAACCAATCGCCAAAAAGATTGGTATTGGGGATAAGCCAAGAGGATTTAGTTATGTTGTATTTATAAAAATTCTTACCACCACCACCTCTAATAACATAAAGATTCCCTCCAACATTTCTTAAGGCTGACCCGACTGATATTCCAATCGGTGTATCAGTTAAACTAACCCATGTTTGAGTTGAGATATCGTATTTGTAGAAAAATGGGTCGCCTCCTCCTGAAAAAAAATATAAAGCATTACTGGTTGAATCGTATTCGATTTTTGAACCTGCGGTTGATAGCGTTGGCGTATTTGGCAATACCATCCATGAATTGCTTGAAATACTATAACTGGAAAATCCTGTTCGCGCTCCCTGGGTAAGATAGATCGTATCGCTTCCGTCATAGGCCATATTGGCCCCATTATTTACTACGTTGTTTACCTGCGTCGTTGGAGCCCCAAAATCGATATTAGCCATTTGTTCCCAAATATTGCCCTCAGTATCATAACGATAAAAAGCGTCATCACCGTTTCCTCGTGTGGCATAAATATAGCGGTTGCCGTCATAGATTAAATCCGTTCCTTGATAGGCATTTTGTGGCAGATCGACCGCCGCCGAGTCATCCCAAGTATTGTTGGCAATATCATATCTCCAAAACTTAGTTGTATTATAACCACGAAGAGCATAAAGATATCCTGAAGGTCCTTCAACTAAACTATCACCATAATAAACCGCCTCGGGTGTCGTTGCTTTTGTTGACCAAACATCAGTCGTTACATCATATTCATAAAATGTAGTTGTGTTATAGCCTCGAAAAATATAAAGCTTATTAGTCGAAGAAACATAAGCAAAATCTGATCCATAATAAATACCTGCAGGAGATAAACTCAGTCTTTCTTGCAACCAAAAACCTGGTTTACCTGACAGTTTTATTTCGTCTCCTGTAGTTGATATATTAGTTGCTATCCCTCCGGAAAAATCCGTACTTAAAGTTTGAGTAATACTTTGGGGAGGAGATACACCATTATAAACGTAGGTAAACCCAGTGGTTGCATCACTAATATTTCCGGCCGTATCTTTTGTTTTTAGACGAAGATAATAGGTCGTTCCGGTGGTCATTTCAAGAGTTGCTGTATAATTTGCGGTCGTTTGATAATTACCTGCAGTTGCCGGATCAGCCGAGCTACTGGTTCCGTAATATAGGTAATAGCCGGCAACGCTTGTTTCAGCATCGGTGGCGCCAGTCCAAGTAAAATATGGCTGATGATAACCATAGCTACTGCCGGAAGTTAATGTCACTCCTCCAACCGCCTGGGATTTACCAATAAAAGTTGTTGGATTAGCTGGAGTACTCTCATCTCCGGCATAGTTAACCACTAAAGAATAGATCGCTGGAGTTTGAGTTCTATCAGTTGAAGCAGTTAACGTTGCTCTTATTTCTAAATATCTTGCAGCCACAGATACTATTGTTGTTCCGCTGACCGCTTCCCAACTCGACCAATTGGTTTTATCCGAGCTTGACCTTGTCTCAAAGGAAACATTTGAATCGCCCGGGGTTGACGTCGATGAAATAAGTGAGGTAAAACTGGTTGCATAGCTTAGATCAAGAGTGTTGCTGGTCCAAGTTCCGGAAGACTGATAATTATTACTTCCAACAGAAAAGCTAAACATTCTATATATGCTATTTCCTAATACTACATAGAAGTTTCCGCTCCCATCGGACTCAAGTGAGCTTCCAGCCCAAGCACCAATTTCGGTTGCTCCGTATGTCTGCGTCTGGCCGAGCCAGCGCCAAGTCCCTCCGGAAATCGTATATTCCCAAATATCCGATTTTAGATAACCGGCCAAAAAGTATAACTTGCCGCTGTAGTAACTTATATCTGTTCCGTAATAAGGGGAAAACGGCAGAGAGCCTAAATCGGTCCACGCATCACCAGAAATTGAGTATTTTAATATTGAAACAATTCCTGAACCGCCAATGTAATAGATATCAGTTCCATTTGAAATCATTCTTGAACCATACCCAGCCTCAGCATTGTCTGGTAAGTCAGCAACCAATGGATCACTCCAAGTATCGGTTGAGATTTGATAACGCCAGAAACTGCGAGTCAGATATCCACGAGTTGCATAGATATAGTCACCTGAGCCGGGATAAACCAGCGTTGAACCATAACCAGTTGTAGTTGGAGTAGTGGTTGTCATTGTTGTCCAACTACCTCCGGCCGGATCATAACGGTAAAGATTGTTTGCTCCACTTCCTCTTAAAAAGTATAGATAACTGCCGGCAACAGTTCCTTTTGTGTCATCAGAAAATGAGGCTGGAGTAACTGTCAATGTTTCCCAAGTACTACTTAACAAACTTCTTCTGTAAAAGTTCTGTGAACCTCCTCGCGGATAGTATAAGTAACCATTATAGTGAAGAATATCTCCTCCGGTAGTTGGAGCATTTGGCAGATCAACCATTCCTAAGAATTGGTTATTGGCAATATCATACTTCCAAAAATCATAAGTTCCATTACCCCTAAAAACATATAAATAACCATCAGCAGGGTTATATACGTTTCCTGCATATGCCGTTGCAAACGGAAGAGTAGTTAACGTTTCCCAAGTGTTATTACTTATTTTATACCGATAAAATGTCGTTGTTGAGCTATAATCGCGAGTAAAATAAATATAATCACCATTTATTCCTAAACTATGATTGCCGTACATTGGATAAAAATCGGCAGGAATATCAGCTAAAGACGACCATACGCTTGTAGCAATATCATATTTATAGAAGTTTCTATAATACCCGCGAGGCACGTATAATGCACCATTGCTATATAACATATCACTACCTTGCTGAAATCCAGCTGGCGGATTAGTCAAACTTGTCCAACTGTTTAGAGTTGGATTATATTTCCAAAAATCAGCTGTCCAACCACCTCTTGAAGCATAAAGATATGTGCCGTCAGATATGAGTGAAGATCCGCTTGTAAAAAGATCCGGAGCTGATGCAAGATTTTCCCAAGTATTATCAATGATTGAATAACGGCTGAATTCTTTCTGATATCCCCCATAAATTGCATAGATATAATTCCCCATAACAGCCAAATCAGCGCCATCGTAAGCCATATGGGGGCTTTTTGCCAATTCCTGCCAGCGGTCTTCGGAGGAAATATACCGGGCAAAATATGTATCCAGATTATAAAGAGCGTAGACATAATTTTCATCACTAACAATTCCTGTCTGATTGCTCATTCCTAATTTAGGCGTTTTAAAAACCCGGGCATTCCAAGTTACCTCGGGTTTCAGCTTTACTTCGCCTTCTTTACTCTTGCTTTCTACATTATTTAAATAGCCTGACTCAAAATCAATCTGCTTTGTGATTGTGTGTGATGCAGCTTCAGCTTTTTGAGGCGTAAAATAGCCAAAGTATTGCCATGGAATTAAAACCACGATTAGCGTAATAATATTAAATGCCAGTTTGCTAAATTTTTTTATATATCTTTTTTTAACCATAGTTAATCATTTCTGAGACAACTTTTTTTAATCTATCTTGACTGATCAGCTTAGTGTTAAGCCTCCAGTTTAGTCCCCGACCATTTTCTGATTTTCCCCATGGAATAATTAAATGTTCTCCGTTTATTTTATGGCGTACCAATGCAGAAAATACCCCACCTAAAGCCTTACCTTCCTTGCCAATAGATTTTGATGAATTAGATGATGATACCAGCCCTTTAGGGCTTTTTGACAACATAAATAACGCCCTCAACTGAGAAGGGCTTAGGTGATGTATGACTTTTTCTATAAAATCCATGACTATTTTGAGTATAAAGTATCTACTTATTCTATGTCAAGGACATATTCTTCACTTTCTTTATAAACTTTATAGACTTTATTAACTTTATGAACTTTAAGAACTATTGTATCTATTATATCTACTACATGCACTTTATATTTGGAAACTGAAGTATTTGATTTACAATTTCTTTAAATACTCTTACGAAGCAAGACTTGCGAACTCTTACTATAATCATTTTGACTTGACAATTCCATACTAATTTGATAACTTCAAGTTATGATTTCATTACAAAAGCTTAAGCAGGCAATTTCAGAGTCAAGAGAATTTGGATTGATTATTCCGGTCAAAAGACCGGCATATTCTTCATGGCTTGAAAAATCAATTAACAACAAACTGATAAAAGCTGTTGTTGGCTTCCGAAGATCGGGAAAATCATTTCTTTTAAAAATACTTTCCAAATCTTTAATCGATCAGGGTAGCCCCATTGCAAATATTTTTTATTTAAATTTTGAAAACGATCTGCTAAACAACATTAAAAGTGTTCAAGAACTTAGAAATATCTGGGAAGTCTACTTAAGAGAAATTGCCGATCCAAACTTCCCTATTTATATAATTTGGGATGAAATACAATTGGTCACGGGTTGGGAAAAATTAATTCGCTCCCTTTATGAGCAGGGAAAATATAACATTTTTATAAGCGGATCAAATAGTAATCTTCTTTCGGGAGAATTAAGCTCAAGTTTGTCAGGACGAAGCCTAAAACTTGAGATCAAACCATTTAGTTTTCAAGAATATCTGGACTATTGCAAAATAGACCGTGGCTTATATTATTCAAATAAGCAAAAAATAGATAAGGCTTTTTCCACATACTTAAAAAGGGGGGG